>JAGBWB010000376.1 GCA_017629975.1 Lentisphaeria bacterium | reverse complement strand
CGCAAGACCGGCTTTGCCAATCGTTATCACTTTTCAAAGACCTTCAAGGCGCGTTACGGTGTCACGCCGGTCCAAATGCGTTTATCACTTACAGCCCGGTGATTCAGGCTCTGACATCCCGGATATCCTGAGCGTTGCAAAGGAGCATCAGCAGACGGTCAACACCGATGGCGCATCCTGAACTTTCAGGAAGACCCCGGTCAAGAGCGTTATAAAACTCAACAGGCTCCGGATAGGCGTGCATATTATTCGCCGCACGGAATTTGTTTGCCGCTTCAAAACGCCGGCGCTGTTCGGCACCGTCGGTCAACTCTCCGAAAGCGTTGGCAAGTTCCAGACCGTTCCGGTAAAGTTCCCAGCGCTCTGCTACTTTGGGATCGGCAGCAGAAAGCCGTGAAAGAGAAGCTCTGCTTGCCGGATAATCCATGAGAAAAGTAAGTCCTTCAAGCCCCAGCTGCGGCTCCACCTTTGTGACCATAAGTTCATCAAAGGTGTCATCTGCATCCGCATCCAACGCTGAAACGCCTGCGTAGCGTTTGAAGGCTTCATCAACAGTGATAAAGTCGTAAGTTGAAAACACAGGGTTGTTGCCTGCTGCCGATTTGAGCATGGCAGCGGTAAATTCCGCCAGTTTGCGGTAATCCCAGTTGACGGCGTAGAACTCAAGCATGGTGAACTCCTCCAGATGTTTTCTGCCCTGTTCGTTGGCACGGAAGCAGCTGCCGATCTGGAAGATCTTTTCGCATCCCTGAGAGAGAAGCACTTTCATGGCAAGTTCAGGAGAAGTCCTCAGAAAATCCCCCTCGGAACGCACTGACTCGATGTACTCCTCAGGCGCCGGGGCGTGGATCTTGACAGGGGTTTCAACTTCAATGAAACCTGCCGCATAAAAAAACTCGCGCATGGCGCGGAGAAACTCCGACCGCTGCGCGAGAATGGAAACGCTTTTCATGATCAGGCTTTGCTGACACGCTCGGCGTAGGTTCCGGTACGGGTGTCGATCTTGATGACATCGCCCTGGTTGATGAAAAGAGGAACCTGAAGCTCAAAACCGTTGTCGATCTTGGCAGGTTTCATCACGTTGGTAGCAGTATCGCCCCGGGCGCCGGGTTCGGTTTCGGTGATCTCTTTTTCAATGAAGGTGGGCAGAGTGATTTCAATAGGTTCGCCGTTGAAGAGAATGAAGTTGCAGACGCTCTCTTCGATGAGGAAGTATTTGCTGTCGCCCAGAGTTTCTTCGGAAACAGGGAACTCTTCGTAGGTGTTGGGATCGCTGAAGACATACTGGTTGCCGTCATAGTAACCGTAGATCATTTCCCGCTCTTCCAGATTGGGCTTTTCGATCTTATCGGTGGGACGGTAGGTTTTTTCCATACCGGCGCCGGAGATCATGTTTTTCATCTTGCAGCGGTAAAGAGCGGTGCCTTTTCCGGGTTTGCAGAAGTCAAATTCGGTGATTACCCACGGTGCGCCGTCAATTTCGATCTTGAGGCCCTTTTTAAGGTCGGAAGCATTGTACATTCTTGAATTCTCCTGTATTTTATATCGGTACATTTCCATAATATACACCCTGATTGTGAATTTTTCAAATTATTCTCTTGAAAACAGCGTTGTTTGGTGGTAAATTATCTGTGAAGAGCTTATATTCCCAAGTTTAATAATAAGAGATGCAAATATAATGAAAATCGTAATTGCTCCCGACTCCTTCAAAGGAGCCCTCTCCTCACCGGAAGTGTGTGAAGCGCTGAAAAAAGGATGGCTTGAAATCCGTCCCCGGGATGAGGTGCTTCTTTTCCCTCTTGCCGACGGCGGCGAAGGTACCTGCGAAGCGCTGGTCAGATCAACAGGGGGGAGCTTTCTTGATGTGGAAACAGTGGATCCCCTGATGCGCCCTGTCAGAGCGAAATGCGGTATTGCCGGTGACGGCAGGCGCGGCGTCATGGAGCTTGCGGCGGCTTCCGGAATTGAAAGAGTTTCAAGAGATGAGCTTGATCCTCTCAGAGCTTCAACTTACGGCAGCGGAATCGTTTTGAAAACGCTCCTTGAAAAGGGATGCCGTGAAATACTTCTGGGGATCGGCGGCTCCGCCACAGTTGACGGCGGTGCCGGAATGCTTCAGGCTCTTGGAGCGGTTTTTTTTGATGCTGACGGAAAAAGGATTCCTGAGGGCATCGGCGGTGGAACGCTCAAGTGCATTGCAAAAGTCGACTGGGGCGCTCTTGATCCCCGGTTGCAGATGTGTTCCATCAAAGTTGCCTGTGATGTGACAAATCCCCTGCTGGGACTTTCCGGTGCGGCGGCGGTCTTCGGACCCCAGAAAGGGGCAACGCCTGAGATGGTGAAAATTCTGGAAGAAAATCTGGCGCACTGGGAAAAAATTTGCGGTGCTTCCGGGGAGCTGCCCGGAAGCGGCGCCGCAGGAGGAGTCGGATTCATGCTCAGAAGTGTACTGAATGCTGAAATCACTTCAGGCGCTGAACTGGTCATTGCTCTTTCCGGATTGGATGAGGCATTGGAGGGCGCCTCTCTGCTTATTACCGGCGAAGGATGCTCCGACGGGCAGACCCTGTGCGGCAAGCTGCCCGCAGTTGCAGCGGCTCATGCTGCAAAGAGGAATGTTCCTGCGCTCTTGTGTTCAGGAGCCGTTTCCGGCGCCCGGAGAGAATTTGAAAAGGTCTTTTGTGCGGTGTTTTCAATTTCAAACGGCGCCATAACTTTGGATGAAGCCATTAAAAAGAGCGCTGAAAATCTCCGCCATACGGCAGCTTCAGTCGCAGGGATCGCAACTGTTTTTGAAAAAAGAGTCCGGAGGTGAAATCAATGAAAATCTTTCTTTTGTTCCTGATGCTGGGCCGTTTTATGCTCAGTGCCGCTGATATCGTCATCTACAAACCTACGCTGCAGCTCATTGGCAAGCGGATCACTTCACGCAGGCAGAGTGAACCGGGGAGCGGCGTGGTCCGTGTGGAAAAGGTTCCGGAACTCGGATACCGTTTTATCTTTGCCATTCAGAATACAAGCGGCAATATAGTGAAACTTGCCACCGGATTCAACCATGTGCGTTTTGATGCAGAACCGGGAAAAAATCAGTTCGTTCTGCACCTGAGCCACAGGATCATGAGTGTGAAGCCTGAATCCGGCAAGGCTTTCCCCCTGGTGCAGCCTCTGGAGTCGTTCCGCGTCGTGACCCTGCGGCCGGGGGAGGGGACTTTGCTCAATGTGAACTGCTGGATCCCTGAAAACAAACTCCGTGCCGGTGATAAACTGGTTATTGAGTATGCTCCTCAGAATTTCGGGCGTTATGATTTTGTGGGTTTGAAAGTGCGTTCAAAGGCTGTTGAGTTCAAATTTCCTGAAGCTGTGAAAAAGATAGAGCCTGTGGTGATTTGATCACACTGTTGCGACTTTGACTCCGGCGCTGCTCAGGATCGAAAGGGCTCCGGGGTCTATTTTTTTGTCTGTCACCAGCAGATCCACTTCGCCGGGAACGGCAAAGCACACTTTGCCTTTGCGCTGAAATTTATCGCTTTCGGTGATGATCGCCACCTTGTCGGCAATGGCGATGGAGCTGCGTTCAAGACGGGAAAGCTCCGGGTCGGTGGTGTAAAAACCGAAATCCGGGGAGGCGGCGTCGCATCCTGAGATCAGGCAGTCCACCCGGCAGGATTGGATGTTGCTGTTGGCCATGTCGCCCTTCAGATCCATGGACTCCTGACGCAGTTCGCCCCCCAGAAGAAGCACCTTGTGGCGGGTGCGGAAAAGCGCCGCCGCCGCCGCCAGTGAATTGGTGATGACCGTCACTTTGGGGGAGGAACGGGTGGCAAGGATCTTGGCAAAGGCAAGAACGGTGAATCCGCTGCTTAAAAACAATGTTTTAGCTGGCATGATCTCATTGTAAAGCGCTTCAGCAAGGGCGAATTTTTCCGGATTCAGCAGCAGAGCGCTGTTTTCAGGTTCATACCCCGCCGGATGGGGGATCATGCCGTTTTTGACGGCCATGACCAGATGGCGTTCCGCCAGAAGACGCACATCCCGCCGGATGGTCATTTCAGTGACCCCGGCATACTTTGCCGCTTCGCTGAAACTGACGAATCCGGTGCGCTGAAGCTGTTCCAGAATTTTTTTATGTCGTGTATGCATGATACCTAATAGAATACTCAGGCAGAGAAAAGTCAAGGTGAAAATGTTAAAAATTAACATCAATCTTGCAAAAAAAACGGAAAAAGAGAGAAAATCCCCTTGTTTTCCGGGAAAAGAGGTGTTATTTTACTCCTGAAATCCATTTTGAGAACAACTTCAATAAAATTTTAAGAAAGGAATTTTATCATGGGCAAATACAATCCCGCTCCCTATCAGCTTGATCTGACTCAGATCCCCAGGATCGTGACTCCTGAGATCCCCGGTCCCAAAAGCAAAGAACTGCACAGCCGCGCCGCGCAGTACTACCGGGGACTTTCCGGTCAGGTCAGACTTTTCCCTGTCGCCTTTGAAAAAGGTCAGGGGTGTATGATGGAAGATGCCGATGGAAACCAGTACATCGACTTTTCAAGCGGTATTTATGTGACCACCCTCGGTCACTGCCACCCCAAGATCTCTGAAGCCGTGGCTGAATATGCCAAAAAACTGATGAACTGCCATGACTTTTCCACTGAGATCAAAGTGCGTCTTCTGGAAAAGATGGCTGCGACGCTCCCCGGCGATCTGAAGTGTTTCCAGCTCTACGACTGCGGTACCGCCGCTGTTGAAGCCGGACTCCGCACCTGCCGCGCCGCCACAGGGAAACATGAGTTCCTGAGCTGCTTCATGGACTTTCACGGCAAGAGCGGACACTCCATCGGCTGCGCCCGCATGACCAAATTTTCCGGTCCCACCCGTCCTTCAGGTTTCTATATGGTTCCCCGCCCTGACACTTACCGTCCCTGGTGGAGCCGTGAAGACGGTTCTCTTGATACTGAAAAGTATCTTGAATTTTACGACGCGTTTATCCGTGAATCCACCACCAATCAGGTGGCGGCATTTGTCATTGAACCCATTCAGGGATGGGGCGGCAGCATTATGCCCCCCGATGATTTCTTCCCCAAACTCCGCAAATTCTGCGATGAGCGCGGCATCCTGCTTTTTGCCGATGAAGTGCTGACCTCCATGGGACGCACCGGCAAGATCCTCTGCTGCGAACACTGGGATGTGGTTCCCGATGTGGTGACTCTGGGTAAAGGTTTCGGCAACGGATTCCCTGTGACCTGCATGGCGGTCCGGAAACCTTATGCTGACGCTGTTGATAAGATCAGTGCCTCCACCAGTTACGGCGGCAACCCCATGGCATGTGCCGCGGCTCTTGCCTGCTTTGAAGTCATTGAGGAAGAAGGTCTGCTGGAGCATACTCAGCACCTTGAAGAGCTTTTCAGGAAACGCATGGCTGACTGGACCTCAAAATATGAGATCGTAGGCGATACCCGCTGCAAAGGCTGTCTGCTGGGTATTGAACTTGTCAAAGATAAAAAGGCAAAGACTCCTTTTGATGAAGCCGGAAAGATGGTCTACCAGAAAGCCTTCCGCAAGGGACTTGCCTGGGTGCCCGCCGGTCACATCCTGCGTATGAGTCCTCCCATCGTCATGCCCGATGAGGTGGCTATGAAGGGTATGGACATCATTGAAGAAGCTATCATTGAAACTCAGAAAGAACTTCTCGGCTGAGAAAATCTCAAGGAATCATCACTATGAGCGAAAAACTTTATATCGGTTGGGCGGAGCGCGATATCACTCCTGATATGGAAAAATACAAAGTCGGTCTTTACGGTCAGTATTACGCCCGTATCGCCACCGGACTTCACTCACGGCTGAAATTTTCTGTCTGTGCCATGAGTTCCGGCGCTGAATCCTTTATCAGCGGCACCGTTGATGTGGCGGGCGTTCCTCTGGCATTTACCAATCTGCTCAAAGAAGAGGTCGCAAAAAGAAACGCCGGGATCGATACTTCAAGGATCTTTCTCAATGCCATCCATACCCATTCAGCACCTTCCATCAATGTTGCCATGAACTACAAACGCTCCGTGGGGGGCTCCATGTGGCAGCAGGGCGAATTTGCCAAAACCATTTCACCTGCGGAATATGCGGAACTTGTGCTCCCCATCATGGCTGATGCCATCGTTGAAGCATGGAACACCCGTAAAGAGGGCGGTATCGCCCGCGCCTTTGATTACGCCCGCATCGGTCACTGCCGCCGCGCCGCCTACACCGACGGCACGGCTGAGATGTACGGTGATACCACCCGGTCCGACTTTGTCGCCATGGAGGCCGGTGAAGACTCCGGCGTTGACATGCTTTTCACTCTTGACAAAGAGGGGAAAAAGACCGGTGTCATCCTCAACGTGGCATGTCCTTCACAGGTGATGGAGTCCACCTATGTTGTTTCCTCCGACTTTGCCGGAGCCACCCGCGAACTTCTGAAAGAGGATTTCGGTCCTGAGTTCCATACCCTTTACTGGATCAGCCCTGCCGGATGTCAGTCCCCCCGGGATCTGGTGCGTCACTATGCCACTGAGCCTGACTTCTGGCACGCCGACGGCGTGGCGGTCCTCGCCAAACGCCTCAGAGACGCTGTGATGCGCGCTGAGCTGGAGCCCGCAGAATATACCCCCGAATTGAAATCCACCGTTGTCAAAGTTTCTCTTCCCCGCAGACGCGCCTCTTACACCGATTACCGTGAAGCCAAAGCGGAACTGGCACGCCTTGAGGCCATCAAGCCTGAAGCGGAAGCGTTTGAGGATTTCTGCGCCGAGACCCACGCCAATGAAAAACTGGACGGCCCCGGCCCCTATGACAGCAAACTGCACCACTTTGTGCTCATCAAAAACGCCAAAGCGGTCATCACCCGTTATGAAGAACAGGACGATCAGCCTGATCTGCACTTTGATATGAATGTGATCCGTTTGGGGGATATCGCCATTGCCAACAACCCCTTTGAGCTTTATCTGCACTACGGACAGATCATCAAGGCACGCAGCCATGCCAGACAGACTTTCCTCATCCAGCTGGCGGTGGGTGCGGATATCCATGCCGGCTACCTCCCCAGTCCTGAGGGCGAAAAACTGGGCGGCTACGGCGGTTTGATCATTAACGGACAGGTCGGTTCCGCTGGCGGTTACAAACTTGCGGATGTCACTGTTGAAAGCATCAACGCGCTCTTTGACTGATGGCTGAATACTATTGCGGAATAGATTTGGGAAGTACCGCCGTCAAGGCGGCGGTCTTCAATGCCGGAGGCGAACTCTGCGGGGAGGGCGCTTGTGAGTTCCTGCTTGAAACTCCTCAGCCGGAGTTTGTGGAGCTTGACCCTGAACTCTACTGGAGTT
>JAGBWB010000375.1 GCA_017629975.1 Lentisphaeria bacterium | reverse complement strand
GTGCATTGCCGTCACTCCCAATGACCTCTCATGATATTTAGCCATCTTTTGTCTCCGGGGTCGGGGACGACTGTTTCGCAGTCTTTCCGGATCCGGTATTTTTCAGCGGCATCGTTGACTCTGACGGCAGAGATCCAGCGGATCTTCTGTCCGTTGTACCAGTGCTGCTGTTTTTCGCGCAGATCACCGAGAAGTTTTTCCGCTTCATTGCGGACACTCAGATTTTCTTCATAGACAGCCTGAGCAAGGATGCTTTTGAGCATCCGCTCCAGATGGGGGTAGTGCATGGGCGAGTTGCGCTGAAGTTCACTTTTTGCCCCGATGACAGCTTTGGCGATATCGCTCCGGGAGTATTTGTCGCTGCCCTCCCAGTGGCGTCTCTGGAACTCCTGACTGACGGCAATGAAAGTGTTGCCGTTGAGAATGGAGTAGGCTCTGGACTTTTCTTCGGCAGGCACTTCGGCACGGACGATATAATTGGTTCCTCCGTGGCGGAAGAACCGCAGTATGCCGTAACAGGCGCGGCCTGAGCTCATCCGGTATTCCACCTTATCCACCGGCACGCCGTTTTCGCTTTGTTCCGGCGAGGGGACCATGAAATAGGAAACGACCCGGTTTTCATCGAAATCAAATTTCTTATTCATTTTTTCGGGCAGCCGTTTCAGGGCATTGAGCCGTGCATCCTCATGTTTTTCATAAACAAATTCGTTTGAAAATTCGCGCAGGACCGTAATGGTCAGGGGGACTTCCCCTTTCCTGCCCAGAAAACTTTTGATCACAACGACATTGTTCTCTTCTTCTTTAGTGACTCCGGGCCAATCGGGGCAGTATATATCGAATCCGCCGGTATCGCGGCTTTGTCCGAAGACGGGTATATTTCTGGTGCGGGGGATTTTACTGCCATTTTCCACCGTCACGGGCCACTCCAGACTTTTTTCCGCCTCGGGCATCTTGAGGACCCACAGGATCCCCAGCAGAATGACGAAAAGGCTGAAGATCAGAAATTTGAAAAAGAATCTGTTCTGCTGCTGTTTCCTGATCTGATTTTTGATAAAGTCGATCTCATCCGCTGTGGCCATGCGGGTCTGGACGACCTGAGTTTCATTGACACTTGTTTTTTCGGATTCATCATACTCCTCAAAGAGCATCTGCTGTTCTTCCCCGCCTTTTTTGTTCCGGACCACGGTATCAGTTCCGCGGCCGCCCCGGAAGAATGAGAAAAATCCGGCAGTGGTGTTTCCTGTTTCCGCAGGCGTATCATCGGTTCTGGTTTCATCCGCCCGTGTAAGGTCTGCAATGGCGGCAGTTTTTTCACTGTTTTCGGTGAGGTACGTCCCGAACTGTGAAAGTCCCTCCAAGCCGGTTTTGCTTTCAGGCTCCTTCTTTTTTTCCTGTTTTTCCTCAATGACCGTATCGGGGGCAAAGGATGTGACGGCGGTCTGCTGCAAAAGGGTTTCGCTCCGGATCTCAGCAGGAGCGGCAGAGGGTTCTTTTTCCCCCGGGGGGAGCTCTTTTTCTTCAAAGAGTTTTTCAACACTCAGGATCTCAGTTTCTGTTTCAGCGGCATTTTCCTCTCCGCTGCCGGTAAACTTCACTTTGTCAGACAATTCAGTCACCTGGGTCACTGCGCCGCCGCTCTTCTCCGGGGAGTCCTCCCCGACTGCTTCAAAGAGGAACTTCAGCGATTTTCCGGCTTCAATGATCTGACCGGAACTCAGGGTTTGTGTTTCACGGACAACTTTACCCTCCACCCGGGTTCCGTATCCGCTGAGATTCTGCAAAACGGCAATCCCGTTTGTGATATCGATGGAAAAGTGTTTACCTGAGACATCCTCATTGAAAACACGGACATCAGAGGCTCTGGAACGGCCGATCATGTTCTTGCCTTCATGAAGAACAAATTCGCTTCCGGCGTCTTTTCCGGCGGTTATTTTAAGAATAAAACTCATTGGGCTGCACCTTGGATTACTTGCCTATCAGGGATAAAATTCCGGAATCTTTTATCCTCAGAAATATGGGAACAAAGATAATGATGAACATGGAGGGAAAAACAAAGAGCGCCATGGGAATGATCATCTTTGTGGGCGCCTTTGCCGCCTGCTGTTCGGCGCGGGCGTATTTCACGCGCCGCATCTCTTCGGCCTGGATCCGCATGATATCAATAACAGATGAACCGCTGTCCATACCGCAGGCGAGAGCGGAAACAAAGCGGCTGAATTCGATGACATTGATCCTTTTCTGCATATCTCTGAGGGCTTCAGTCCTGTTTTTTCCCAGTTCAACTTCTTGCAGAAAAAGGGCGAACTCCCGGTGCAGAACATTTTCTTCACCGGTGGCGAGCAGATAACGCACAGCGGCGCCGAAGTCAAGTCCGGCATTCATGGAAGAGGAGATAAGGTCAATGGCAAAGGGGAGAAAATGCATGATCTCCTCTTCTCTTTCTTCAGCCATTCTGTCAATGTACATGAGGGGCAGCAGAGCTCCTGCGGCGCCGAAGACCGTCACCGCGGCGATCTGACCTGCGGGAACCGCTGAAAGACTCACCATGGAGACACCGCCCATGAGCGCCCCCAGCAGCAGGAAAAATACCTGAGCGCCGTAAATATCTTTCACCGCAAGGGGCAGATCCGCCCTGTTGAGTGAATCAGCGATCCTTTTTGAGTATTTTGGGAATGTTTCCTCAAGAAATCCGCCTGCTTCAGCGGCGAAGAAAGAGATCCCTGTTTTGAAGAGTCTGAAAATCAGGGGGATTCTGTCAGGTTGTTTTTCCACTTTGCCGTCGGGCAGCATATTTCCGACGCAAATGACAAGGCAGAAGACGGCGCCGAAGATCAGCAGGTATGTGATAAAAGTTTGTAAATCCATCTTTTTTTCTCTCCTGTCAGAACTTCACCGCAGTGACTTTTTTCAACACAAGGAACCCGGCAACTTCAAGAAGCACGACAACGCAGATGGTGCCCCACCCGGCGGGGGTAGTCAGCAGCGGGGACATGAGATCCCGGTCAAGGAGATAGAGCAGCAAAAACGCCGCCAGAGGTGAAAAGGAGATAAGTAATGCTTCCAGTTCGCTCTGGGCGATCATTGTTTTCAGTTTGTCATAAAAGGCGGAGCGCTGTCTTATGGTTTCAATGACATGGTCAAGGACATCCGCCATGCTGCCGCCTGTACGCATGGTGACGCAGATGGTGGCGGAAAAGAGCTGAAGATTTTCACATTTGACCCGTTTGTTCAACCTTTCAATGGAGTCCACCAGATCGACACCCAGCCTGTGTTCCCTCAGAACCACGCTGAACTCCTCACGGATGGGACCGTCAACAGTCTGGATCGCCATTTCAATGGCACCGGGCAGAGCGATACCCGCCCGGAGCGTGTTGGCTATGAGGATCGTAAAATCAAGCATCCCCTCTTCAAATCTTTCGTTGCGCTTTTTGATCTTTCTGCGGATGTTCCACATAGGGAACTGAAACGCCAGATATGCAAAGGCAATGCCGAAGATGATCCCCCAGTAGAATCCTGAAGCGATAATGAATGCCGCCGCCGCGGCACCTGTGATCATACAGGCGGAACAGCGTATCTTCTGCAAATTTTCCGGATCCGCGAAACGGCGCACCGGATCCTCAACGATATGCAGAAGATCCTCCTGCACTTCAGGTTTCCGGGCAAAGAAGATGGGCAGAAACACGGTGACGCCCACCAAAACGGCGGCAAAGACGGTCACAAGGACGGCGATTTCATAGATATCGGGCATCATTTTACGCCTCCTGCGGTGAAACGGCTGTTCTGTGAAAATATGGCCATATCCAGATTGAGCCGGCCTCTCTGCCTGAGTATTTCCACAAAGCGGGGGACATTTCCTGTGGCGGAAAAGCGTCCGATGACCTTTCCGTCGGCGTCGACGCCCTCCTGATGGAAGACAAAGATATCCTGCATGGTGACCACATTGCCCTCTCTGCCGACGACTTCAGAGATCTGGGTGATCTTTCTTGTACCGTCGGCGAGGCGGTTCTGCTGGATCACCAGATTGACTGCCGAAGCCACCTGTTCTCTGATGGCGCTGACGGGGAGTTCAAATCCTGCCATAAGCACCATATTTTCCAGGCGGCTGAGGGCATCCCGGGGGCTGTTGGCGTGGACGGTGGTCAATGAGCCGTCATGACCGGTATTCATAGCCTGAAGCATATCCAGAGCTTCTCCTGAACGGCACTCCCCGATGATGATCCTGTCGGGTCTCATACGCAGGGAGTTGACCAGCAGATCCCTGATGGCGATCCTGCCGCGCCCCTCAATGTTGGCGGGTCTGGACTCCAGACGCACCAGATTGCGGTGGCTCAGCTGAAGTTCGGCGGAGTCCTCAATGGTGACCAGACGCTCTTCAAGGGGGATGAACTGGCTCAGGACATTGAGCAAAGTGGTCTTACCGGAGCCTGTTCCGCCGGAGATAACGATATTCTGTCTGGCTTTGACGGCTTCAGCCATGAAGTCAGCGATATCCTGAGTCATGGTGCCGAACTTGACCAGATCTTCGGTGGTCAGTTTCCGGGTGGCAAATTTCCGGATCGTCACTGAGGCGCCGTCCAGCGCCAGAGGGGGGATGATGGCATTGACCCGTGATCCGTCAGGCAGACGGGCGTCCACCATGGGACTTGCCTCATCCACATGACGTCCCAGGGGCTCCACGATCCTCTGGATAATGGAAATCAGATGGCGCTCGTTGAAAAAGCGGATCCCTGTTTCATAAAGTTTGCCCTGTTTTTCAACAAAGATCAGATTGGGACCGTTGACCATGATTTCATCTATTTCCGGATCCCGGAGCAGAGAAGAGATGGGGCCGTAGTTGATAAGTTCATCCACCAGAGCCTCTTTAAAGATGTCAACAGAGATATTTCTGGGGAGTTCGTGCCACAGCTCCCGCAGGACCTTGTTCAGCGCCCTTTCAAGGCTTCTGCGGGATTCTGTTTTCTGCATTTCATTGACATTGATCTTCATGTCCACCAGATGCATTTCGGCGAGAACGCGTTCATGAATGCGCCGTTTCAGAGCCATCATTTCATCTGAGTAAAGCAGATTGGCGTTTCTGTATTCGTGAATGAATTTTCCCTGTATCGCGGCAGTGTTCTGAGAAGCAGCGTTGTTCCGGGGCGGCTCTTTCTGCTCCGCAGGTTCCGGCTCATCGCTCACCTTTTCAACGGAAAGAAAAAGTTCATAGCTCCCGATCCGGATGCGGCGGCCCACAGAAAGGCTTTCCCGGGCGCTGATCTGCACGTTGCCGATGACCGTTCCCAGAGCGCTGCCGCAGTCTTCAATAAAAAACTGACCGCCGTCAAAAATAAGTCTGGCGTGGCGTCTTGAGACTTGTGAAGCGCTCAAGATAACATCGCATGACGGTTCTCTGCCGATGAGCCAGAGATCGCGTCCGGCTTCGAGCTGTAAATTTCTGACGGGTTCGGTCCGTCCTTTGATAACCAGATACATCAAGAAAACTCCTTTAGAAGGAAAAGGTCAGATCACCATTTCCAGAATTCGTACCATTTGCCGCTGTTTTTGCTTTTTTCTTTTTCACGGTTTTTGATGAATTCGTCTTCACTTTTCTTCATCTTCTGAAGTTCGGCGGCAACGGAGTCAAAGGCGCCTGATTTTGCCATCTTGCGGACGCAGACGATGGTCAGGATCTCCTCTTCAGTAAAGGTGTCGCTGTCGTTGGAAATAAGCCACTTCAGCACCGGCACGTTGCGGAGATAGGGGATGGATTCAGAAGCAGTGTTCTTCTGGGTCCACTCTTTGAGTCCGCCCAGAGCGATGGGTTCATCCAGTTTGGCGACGAAAGAGGAAGAGGTCTTGAACTTCTTGAGATCCAGTTTGGCATCTCTGACATTGCTGCTGACGGGACCGGGATAGCTGAGCTCCTGATTGATCTCAATGGCAACCGTATCGGCGCCGGTCAGACCGCCTTTGACTTCAAGGATCAGACCGTATTCAATATCTTTGAGCTGAGAGGTGGAGCCTGAAACCGCGTCAGAGGAGATGTAAAGAGTACCGCCGTTGTGGAGCTTGCGGAACTGGGGAGTGTCATTGCTTTTGAAGGTCAGGAATCCTGCGCGTCTGGCTCTGGTGATGCCGTTGCTGCCGAAAAAGGCGAGCCATGCGGAAAGAGCACCGTTGCTCCCGACGCCGAATGCCGCCTGACCGTTTTGGTCGGTGGATTTGCCCATGACCTTGTTCACGGACCACAGCAGCTGGGAACCCAGTCCGAAACCGCCGTTGACAAAAGAGGACCAGTCAATACCGATGCTTTCAGCTTCAGTCCTGTTGAGGGCGAGGTGAATGATGTCGATCTGGAGCATGACGGGAACCACCTGAACATTGACATAAGCCTGAACTTTGCCATCGGCTTTGGCGGAGTTGTTGGCGTTGACCGTCAGCCAGGGCTGGGCAGAGAGGATACTGTTGATCTTTTTCAGATCTTCAGGTCCGTAGACAGAACCGCTGATGGTCAGCATTTCACCCACCTGGGTGATGGAAATGACGCCGGGGGCGGCGTTGCCGGCATTGCGGACCACTTTGAATCCGGCTTTCTCAAAGTTCTTGTGCAGACCCACCATCACTTCAGGCGTGGGGCGGAAGGTGGTAAGGTCAAGAATAATGGTTCCGTAGGCCTTGACCACCTTGTTTTTAAGCTCCTGATTGGCGATGTTTGAAAGTTCCCCTTTGAGGACCAGTCTGCCGTTGTTCATGGTGACGGAAACCTCAGGCACAGCGTCAAGGTCACGTCTGAGCGCCTGGAGCTTATCTCTCAAGTCATCGTAGACTGTGACTTTATAGACCTGGGACATGCCGCCGCCCAGGATCTGGATGTCTGTCATACCCACCTTCTGACCGCTGATACGGATCTGGTGTCCGTTTTCAGAAATGATCTCAACTCTGGCGATCTCAGGCGTACTGACGCTGATGCTGTTGATCTTGAATGCGACCTCCTCTGTCAACAGAGAACCCAGTGCGATGCGGAGCAGCTTGGCTTCAGCGGCGCCAAGGACGGACATCATACCGATGACCGCAAGGAACAGAACCATTTTCTTCATTTTGTGTTTTCCTTAAATTTTATTTTTTTGTCGGGATTGCAGGGATCTTTGTCCTCTCCACTCCGACTGCTAAATCATAGAAGGTCTTCATATCGACCAGACCCGCCGTGGTGCGGTTGAGATTGCTTTCGTCATTGGGACGGCGCAGAGCGGGAGCAAGTTCAACGCCCTGTGCCTGGGCGGCAAGGAGCATCTGCGCCTGTTTCGGGGGCAGGGAAAGGACAAATTCATCACCGCCCTGCTGTTTGTTGCCGTCAACGGCGATGATCCGCACCTGAGGCAGGATCACAGTGGTGATCTTGCGCCGGAGTTCTTTGCCATCCTGACCGAGAACAGCGGATCTCTGCTCTTCTTTGAGCATGAATGTACCCACAATGGCGATCTCATCGCCTGCCCGGAGCTGTTTGGTGATGGCACCGCCGTTGAGGCTGATTGAAACGGCCCATTCGCCGTCGCCCACCATATCGCTGAGGCCCCGTCCGACGCCGATGTCATCCAGAAAGATGTAGTCCCCTTCTGCCACGGGATTTCTCATCTTCTGCTCCAGGATCATGGAGGTCTGATTCATATAGATGGCTTTCAGCGGCGCCGCCGACCGGGGGATCATTTTCCCTGTGAAAGAGTTGGTGTCGATCTTCTCATTTGCTTTGAGATTATGGTTTGCCACAACGACCTCAACCATCTCTTCGCCGGCCATGATCTTCTTCTGATTGATCAGGCGGTTGACTGCGAGCACTGCTGCCAGAGCCAGAACCACCGCCAGGATCAACGGTATCATATTTTTTTTGCTGCCTGTCATTTATCTTTCCTTTTTCTTCAATGATTTACGGGGCACACGCCCCTGATTTTCATCTCTCTGCCGGAGATGCCCTTATCTTCTTTGCTTTTACAGGGTATTCCTGACTTCTCCCGAACCCCTGAGTTTATTTTTTTTGCACTGTTCCTTTCACGGGCAGGTAAAATAACTCTTTCCATAAAGTTTTCACAATCCGCGCACTCTTGCCCGCGCCTCTTCATGTCCCTGACGGGCGGCGGCTTCGTAGAAGTGTTTTGCGGATTTTTTATATTCATCACGTTTACTCTGTGTTGTTTCCAGCATCAGTTTCCGTTCATAGATCCTTCCGGCGTGAAACCGGGAGACGGCATCGCCCCGGGCGGCATTTTTCAAAAAGAGTCTGAGGGCGGCATCAACATCTTTTTTCACGCCTCCCCTGCCGTCTTCATAAAAGAGAGCGACTTTGACCATACAGAGGGGATGCTTCTTTTTTGCGCCCAGCCGATACCATTTGAGAGCTTCTTCATCGCTTTTTCTGACACCGCCCTTGCCATGCTCATAAAATTCGCCTGTTTTGAAGATGGCATCAGGCAGTTCTTTGTGGGCAGCCATGCGGTAATACCTGAATGCCTCTTTGTAGCTGGCGCCCAGCATTCCCAGGGCCTGTTCATAAATCAGCCCCTGCTCATAGATCATGCCCAGTCTGTACATGGCAAGGGGATGTCCTTTTTCTGCCTCGATGCGGTAATACTTCAAAGCGGCGGAGTATTTTCTCTCTGCGAAAGCCCTGTTTGCCAGACGCATATTTTCACTGTCAGGGGGGAGTTCTTTCTCAAGAGAGATCTCCATGACCCGTTTTTCGCCGGGCTGGAGTTTCACTGTTTCGGTAAAGAGTTTGTACCCCGGGGCCTGAACAGTCACTTCACCGGAACGCAGAGAATCGACATTCACCTCTGCTGTATCCTGAAGCAGATTGTTCCACCATACTTTGAAACGATTGGCATTGCACTTGATTTTCAAAGTGGCCTTCATGGGCACGACGGCAACATTCACGATGGAAACGGCATCTTTTTTCACTTCCACGGCAAGTTCCGGGATCGCCCGGCACTCAGGGACATTCATTGCGAACGTGTATGTTCCGGGGGTGAGTTTGCCGATGGTTCCGCCTGAAAGGGGGATCTTCCGGTCAGAAAAGTGTTTGCGGTCTGAAACACTCAGCTGATGATTTTTCATTTTCAGATACTCTTTTACTTCCGGGGCGATGGAAATAACAAACTCACAAGAGCCGTATGAAACGCTCCTGACGGGAGTTTTCGGAGGTGGTATTTTGCTCTTGATCCATGCCATTTTTTCCGCATCAGAGAGAAGGAGAAAAGAAAAAGAGGGCTGGAGTCTGAATTTTTTGCAAAGGCTCCGGTAGGGTTCCCCTGTAAGAACCAGCACGGCTCTGCCTTGTGCGCCGCGGAAATATTCCCGGAGCGTTCTGCCGCCGAAAAGCATGAAGCAGAGGGCGAATCCGGCAAGGGCGAACCCCACATACCGTGCGGCTTTTACGAACTTGCTTCTGCCGGTGTGAAAAACCGGTGCCGCACTCTCTGAGAGGACCGGATATTCAGATTCGATCAGCTCTTCCACTTCGGCGCAGAAAACCTGCCAGTTCCGGGGGCGTTCTTTTTTGGATTTCGCCATCATCCGGTAGACGAGATCTGAGAGTTTCCTGTTGACATTTCTGTTTTTCAGCCGCACTTCCGGGACGGGGGCGGTAAAGATCTGCTGCAATATTTCGACAGTTCTCTTGCCCTGATAGGGTTTTTCGCCGGTGAGCATTTCATACATGGCAACTCCCAGGGAGTAGATATCGGCTCTGCTGTCCACATTCTGGGCATTTTCCGCCTGTTCGGGGGAGACATAGGCAGGGGTTCCGATAAGAGCTTCAGAGTGGAGTGTTTCCGACGGGGCGGCAGAATCCTTTGCGATGCCCAGGTCGGCGAGTTTGACTTCGCCGTTTGCGGTGATCATGATATTATCGGGTTTGATATCCCGGTGAACGATCTGCTTTTCTTCTCCTGCGGCGAGAGCCTCGCCCACCTTGCGGACGATCTTCAGCACCTCTGTATCGCTCAGGAGTCCTTTCCGGCGGATCAGACTGCGGACATTTCCACCGTCAACATACTCCATAACGATGTAGTAGACTTTGAGATTCTTATCATATTCGGCGTCCACAACGTTGATGATATTGGGGTGCTGAAGCCGGATCGCCAGTTTTGCCTCCTGCATGAAGCGTTTGGCAAAGTGGGGATTTTTCTCAACGATCCCGGGGAGCAGGATCTTGATGGCGCGGTAGATATCCAGTTTCATGTGGTAAGCCAGATAGACTTCGCCCATGCCGCCGCGTCCCAGGAGTTTTTCAACGCAGTAGCTGCCGCCGATGATACACTTTTCCGGCAGGACGCGGTGTGTATGCGTACTGCTTTGCCGTGCTCTCTCTGCGCCGGGAGCCGCAGAATGCCCGGTGTTGCGGCTTGATTCTGAAGTCATTGTTCTCTGTTACCTTTTTTTCCGGCAGTGATCTCCCCTTTGGCGAAACCGGTCTTTCCGGAGTCGATCCGCCAGATCATCAGCTGCATTTTTCTGTTGCCTTTGTACCAGACACTGTGTTCCTGTTCCTGCTTTGCGCCTGCGGTGAAGCAGGTTTTGCAGCGCCATTTTGCCTTACGCATCCGGTATCCCAGATAGTTCCGGGCGTAGGCGTAGCTGTAATCCAGAACGCCTGAAGAGCTCCACTTGCCGGGGAGCTTTTCCGCTGCCCCGCCAAGAAGCGGGAATATCAATACCGATATGTAAAACACTTTTTTCATTTACAGTGACCAGAGATTATAGTTTCCGTTGCGTGTGCCCCCGTTGTAAAGCCCTGCGGGGAGGACTTTTTCACTGGGGGGGAGTTCAATAACACTGTTTCCGCAATGCCATGGGGCGGCGTATTCCCTCTGCCACAGAGAACCGCCACCTGTTCCTGCGGTATAGATCCCGAACCTGCGGTTGAAGCTGTTTCTCTTGAGCAGCATTTTATCGTGGCTGCCTGTGAGAGATTTCTCCCTTGCGGGCATCCCTGCTTCAACGCCGAGTGCGGCGAATGCGGAGCGATTCACATTGTAAGACCACTCTGAGCGGCGGAGTTTCATGGTGCTTTTACCTGTGACGGTGCTTCCCCATGTTTCACTCTGCGCTTCGCAGGATCTTATGAAGCTGAAAGCGCTGCCCTGTGAAGCCATATTGTCCGCGCTCCCGCCGCTGAGAAAGGGAAAGAGGCTTTTTTCCGGCACAGGGAGAAAAGAGTGTCTGAATCCCTCTTCCCACAGCCTCAGATTTTCGCCTGCGGCAAAGGACAATCCTGTCATGGAAAGTTCCCCGAGCCAGAAAAGTCCGGCAAGGAGTATCAGATAAAAGGGGAGCACAACGCAAGTTTCCATCATCACCGCGCCCTTTTCTCCTGAAAAATTTTTCCGTGATCTTTTCATCATCAGTGCCTCATGTATTCCCCGATGCCGCCCCGGTAGCGTGTTTCCGGAGCGAGATATTCTTTTACAGACGCCAGAATGCTTTCAGCCGAGGGAGTTCCCAGCCATTCGCCCTGACTTGCATCGTGCCAGGCTCTGTTGACGGGGATCATAACGGCGTCCCAGTCCTCTTCGCACAGATTCCATGTGCCTTCTCCGGCGCGGTATTTATCTTTGCCGCTTTTTTCGCCGGGGCAGAGGATCCGGTAGAATCCCTCTTCATCGGCGCCGCCGTATCCGCCGCCCAGCCTGATCCCTGCGCGGGCGGTGGAAAGGACCCACATATCCCTGCCGCCGCCGTTGAATGTGCCGAAAAGCGTTCCGGGGAGTGCAGACCCCATCCAGGCGGAAAAGGGATTTTCCACCTGGCGTTTCGCCGCCACAAGAATGGTTCCCGGTGCGCCGAAAAATCCTGCGGCAAGGGCGGCGGGACGGGCGGGAGATGATGAAAGAAGCTCCCTGCCGTTTTCAGTGAATCCCCAGCTCCGGGTGATGCCGCAGAAGTGGGAGGAGCCGAAGGTGCTGTAAGTATGGATATGTTGTCTTGCTTTTGCTTCACCTGTGGCGACCAGCGCCCCCGGATTTGAACAGTTCCGGGCGAATCCCCCGTTGAACCACCAGGCGGAGCCGGTGGCAAGAAGGTTCCACCACACATCTCTTCCCCGGTCCAGTTCCCGGCCCACAGTGGTGTTGGCGTAATTGACAAAGCGCTCTTCGCTTTTCTGGGGGATGATGTAACTTGCCGGCGTACTGTTGCCCCATTTGCCGTCTGTATGGCAGGCAAAGGTGATCTTTGCAGCGTCTTTGCCGATCATCTGTTTCATGGCGGCGTCAACGGCGGTGCCGACAAAGGAGTTGATGGAGTTGCGGATATTGTTGATGGCGCTGTTGATGACGGTGATATTGCTGTATCCGTTGAGGATATTTTCCGCCTCAGCAGGGTAAGCTCTGCCCATGGCGCTTCTGATAAAGTCCACAGAAACGAGGCGGGAGTTGTTGAGTTTGACATGGCGGGGAGAATCCTCTGCTCCTGCGAACCAGCATATTCCTTTCTGTCCGATGGGGCAGAGGCAGTGTGCGCCGTTGGTGCCGACGCCGCAGTTGCCGCTTGCGTTAAGGAGCTTTGCGCTTGTTTCAATGCGTTCATAAGCAGGAATGATGCGCTGAAGCCACTCATCCACAGTATAATCCATGTGGCGTTTGTTGGTTTCGATGTAGGTCCAGCTCAAGGCGCGGTTCAGCACAGCCAGGCGGCTGAGCATATCCGCCTGGACCACTGCGCCGGAGTAGGCGGCGGCATCGCATGATTGCTGAAGCTCCATTCTCTGGCGGATATTGGCAGCCATGGCGTAGGATGAGAAACAGAGCATGAAAATAAAAAGAGAGACCAGCACAGTGTATGCCATTGCCACACCGCTGTCATCCCTGAGAAGAGTCTTCAATTTTTCAAGCGCCTGTTTCAACATGGTGTACCTCACGGCGTATTCCAGGAGCTTGCAAAGGGTTTGAGTATAAAGCTCTGTTCCCGCAGAGTGATCCGGGCGATTTTGCCGGAGTTGGAATTTGTTCCGTCATACTCTCCGTCATCCCACTGATTTATGAGTCTGCCCATGACGCCCCCTGCAAAGGGTATGAGAAGGGGCACTTTCATTTTCACATCCACACAGCGGTGCCAGGGGTCGGGCGAGGCAAGCTCAATTTGAAGCACATTCCCCTCTCTGACGGCGCCGGAACCGGGGATGGCGTCACTCCCTGTCAGGGGCGGGATGATCCCCGGCAGCGGAAAATCCTCCCCCGCCGCGGGGTCGCCGAAGGCGATGGGAGCGCAGACGGTTTCAGCGGCGGAACGGGCGGCGGCGCGTTCATTTTCCTCCCCTGCGGGGGCAGTCAGAAGGGCTCTTGCCGCTGAAAATGAGGCGTAGCGGACGATGGCGCGGCAGTACCATATATGGGCAAACTGAGCCACACCGAGAGACAGAAGCAGAAGAAGGGGCAGACAGATGATCGACTCCATCAGCACCGAACCTCTTTCACTCTTCACATTTATTTTTTCAACTGCGTGCAATCGCATTGATAATTAATCCGCACCATGTTCCGGCGGCGATAGCGACTCCGAAAGGGAGTCTGACCGCCTCACTGTTTTTCGGGGGGAGCGCTTTTCTGCCCTCCTCCCGGTCGTAATTGATACAGAAGCAGCACCTGAAATAATGTTTCAGGCGGCTGCTGTCAAGTTTTCCCTTAATGATCATAGCTGCACCCAGGATCAATCCGAAAAGCGTAGCCATGATCATTACGGGAAACACAGCAAATTTCCCTGCGAGGCATCCCACAGCGAAGAACATTTTCACATCTCCGCCTCCCGCTCCGCGCATCAGAAAGGGCAGCAGCAGAAAGGCGCCGCCGATAACTCCCCCGATGATGCCGTCTACAAGGGCTCCCGTGCCTCCGGTTGCCCAGCGTAAAACCAGAAACACCGCCGCCCCGCTCAATGTGAGATAATTGGGCAGGCGGCGGTAGTACCAGTCATACCAGCCAAGCACAGTCAGCCACACGGTGACGCAGCAGAATGCAAGGCAGCTGACCATAAGCTCTTACCATTTACCCTGCTGGGGGGTGACTCCGGATTTCGGGGAGTGCTGCTGATTGACATAAGCATCAGAAGCAGCGGCTCCGGCAGCCATGGTTCCCTGAGCGGTGTTCTGAACGGCAGTGGCGGTGGCATGGTCGCCGGTGACAGAGGCACCGAGAGAAGCGAACATCTGTGAGATGGTCTGACCGAAGGCGGAAATGGCGACCACAGCGGCGGCGGCGATGAGCAGACCGACGACGATGTACTCCATCATCACGGCGCCCTTTTCCTCACCGGCGAAGCGGCGCAGAAGACGACCGGTGAAAGAGTTGGCAGCTTTCTTCAGGAAATTTCTTTTGTTCATTTTCTTCAACCTTTCGTTTACGGATCTTTAATAAATGCTCCGGCAGATATCGTACCAGCCGGTTTTTACATCCTCTTTTTCACGGATAGGGCATTGAGATCAGGTCAAGAACCATCTCATAGTGGGCGGCGAAGGCGTTCCCGCAGATTCCGTGACCGCTCTTCCCGGGGAGTAAGAAATGACCGCCGCCTGCCAGCACTGCAAAGACCAGCAGATTCAGGATCAGATACTCCATCATGACACTGCCCCTTTCCTTTTTCCGGGAGCGCTTTTTTCTCATTTTCTCAACCATTGCAGAACTCCCTTTCACCTGTATAAGAGCTCCTGAGTACAGAAATTCTTACAGCGGTTTTGAGAAAATGGGGAAAAAGAAAGAAAAAGATGCCTTGCACAAGCATCTTCAACAGCAACTGCACTCTCTTTTGCAGCCATGTCCACATCTTCCTTTCCTGTTTTACGCTGAAGCACCGCGGAGGGATATACGGCATTTCCCGCGGTGCGTTCTTAACCCGGATCCCATTCAAAAACCCCCGGAACAGAAAAAGCAAAACCCGGTCTGAACAGAAAACATCACGCATTCTGCCCGGACCGGCAGTCAAAAAACATCTGCACCGGAGCAACGCGCCCCGGTCAGCTTCCGGAATTCCTGAAAAGAGGATAAAAATCTTTCGGGTTCCCACGATACAGAATATACTTCCAACCAAAGGAAATTGCAAGAAAAAAGTTAATAATATTTATAATTTTCTTCTTTAGAGGTAATTTCAAAAGTCATTCAAAAAATGGCAAAGATGTCATTCGCAAAGAGCTGTAAAGGGTAGTTTGAGGCTGCTACCT
>JAGBWB010000374.1 GCA_017629975.1 Lentisphaeria bacterium | reverse complement strand
CCTGTTCCGCCAAGGTCCCCGGCGCTCCCGTGGATTTTGCAGATGCTCTTGACAACTATGAACGCGTCCTCAGTGTGGTCGGTGAAGTCAGTTCCGACAGAATCGCTCCCAGATCCCGCGAAGTGGATTTGAACGGCGCAAAGTTTGCTGACGGTGTTGTGACCTATGATCCCCTGACCGTCCAGAACCTGAAAGATCTTGCCGCTGCTGGTGTTATGGGTGTCATGCTCCCTCATCAGTACGGCGGTTTGAACTTCCCTGTTTCCGTTTACACCATGATGACCGAAATGGTCTCCCGTGCAGATGCTTCTTTGCAGAACATCTTCGGACTTCAGGATATTGCTGAAACCATTTGCGTTTTCGGTGATGATGCCCAGAAAGCGGAGTATCTCCCCCGCTTCTCCACCGGTGAATTTGACGGTGCCATGGACCTGACTGAGCCTGACTACGGTTCAGATCTGCCCGGTGTCCGTCTGCGCGCCTGGCAGGATGCCGACGGCAACTGGTTCCTCAATGGTATGAAACGATTCATCACCAACGGATGTGCTCAGGTCCACCTGGTCCTTGCCCGTTCCGAAGAGGGAACCAGCGACGCCCGCGGACTTTCCATGTTCATCGCTGAAAAATGTCCTCAGCTTGTGGTCCGCCGCATTGAAGACAAGATGGGTATCCATGGTGTTGCCACCTGCGAATTGCAGTTCAACGATGTGCCTGCCAAACTTGTCGGTCAGCGCCGCATGGGTTTGATCCGCTACGTCATGAGTCTGATGAACGGCGCCCGCGTTGCTATCAGTGCCCAGGCTCTGGGTATTGCTGAGGCAGCCTACCGCGAAGCCCGCAAATATGCTTCTGAGCGTGAACAGTTCAAGAGCACCATTGATAAGTTCCCTGCCATCTACTCCATGCTGAGTTCCATGAAGTGCAAACTGACCGCAGCCCGCGCTCTGCTTTATGAAACAACCCGCATGGTCGATCTGCGGAACGTTTACTCTCACATTGTGGATCATGGGACCCCCACCCCTGAACAGCGTCAGCTCAAAAAGTATTATGAGCGTGTTGCTGCTCAGCTGACTCCCATGTGTAAAGCCCTTTGTACTGAGAGCGCCAACCAGATCGCCTACGACACCATTCAGATCCACGGCGGTACCGGATATATGCGTGACTTCAACGCTGAGCGTTACTATCGTGACGCCCGTATCACCAATATCTATGAGGGAACCACTCAGCTTCAGGTCGTTGCCGCGATCGGCGGCGTTGTCCAGCGTCATCTTGACACCCGGATCAACGAAGTGGCCGCTGAGATCAGCGGTGACAAGGCTGTTGCCCTGAAAGATAAACTCATGGCTCTTCTTGATAAGCAGCATGAGGCTGTTTCCTTTGTTTCCTCTCTCAAGAATCCTGCTTACCATGATCTCATGGCGCGGAACCTTGTGGAAATGGAAACCGTGATTTTTGTGGGGCTGCTCCTGCTGCGCGACGGCTGCAAATGCGGAGACCGCATGGCTGTTGCCGAGCGTTATGTTCTGAACGGCATCCATGATTTCAATCAGCGTTATGCTCAGGTTATGTCCGGAGATTTGACTCTGATCGATAACAACCGTGATATTATTGACTACTGAGAAAGGGATATTTTATATGAACAACGATTATCTTGCCAGAGCTAAAGAGCAGATTCCGGATCCCCAGATCCTTTCAGTTGTTGCCGCAAAGCGCGCCAAACAGCTTGCTTTGGGTAAAGCGCGTCCCATGGTGAAATGTGACTCCAAACAGATCCTTGATGTGGCTCTTCTTGAGATCGCTGAAGGACTTCTGAGTTATGAATTCATCGCTCCGGGAGATGCCAAAGCTGTCTCTGAAGAGAATGTGGAAGTTTCTGAAAAAGAAAATCAGGAATAAGAAATGAACAATACTCCTGTTGCAATCGTAATGGGAAGCAAAAGCGACCTGGATATCGTCCAGGGCGCTTTTGATATTCTCGACAAGTTCGGTGTCAAGTTCACTGCCCGTGTCCTTTCTGCTCACCGTACTCCCGCTGAAGCAGCTGAATTTGCTGCAACTGCCGAAGAAAAGGGCTTCAAAGTCATTATCTGCGCTGCCGGCATGGCTGCTCACCTGGGCGGTGTTATTGCTGCACATACGGTACTGCCTGTGGTCGGGATCCCGGTCGCTTCAGCTCCTTTCAACGGTATGGATGCACTTTTTTCCATCGTGCAGATGCCTCCCGGTATTCCTGTGGCAGCCGTGACTGCGGGTAAAGCAGGCGGTAAGAACGCCGCCCTTTATGCGCTTTCGATTCTTGCTCTGAATGATGCCGGAATCGCGGAAAAACTGCATGCGTTCCGTAAGGAACAGCAGGCTCAGGTCCTTGCTGCTGATACAGAGCTTCAGGAACAACTCAACAACCGCTGAAAAATGTCAATTTCAACTTTTATCGGTTTAATAGTCAAACTTTTTCTTCTTTTAACTCCTTTCTTTATTCTGTCGCTTTTCATTGCCACAACTGAAGGAATGGACACAAAGCAAAGAAAAAAATTGGCTTTCCGCGTCGGGTGTGCCGTTACAGTTATTTCTCTGATCATCTTTCTTTTCGGAGAACTGATCTTCAAATATCTCGGCATCACCCTTGAGGCGTTCCGGATCGGCTGCGGTCTGGTGCTGATGTTGAGCGGCATTGATCTTGTCCGCGACTCCGGAACTCCGAAAGCAAGAGAGATCACTGATGGCGATGATCCTGCGGTCGTTCCGCTGGCTCTTCCCTGCACGGTCGGTCCCGGAACCATCGGAACTCTGTTGGTTATGGGATCCGAAGTCACCGGAAAATCTCAGCGCATCTGGGATTGTGTCGCCATTGTGATTGCCTGTGCCGGAGTCGGGCTCATGCTTTACTTCTCACATGGTGTTGCCAATGCTCTCAAGACGCGCGGCGTCAAGATCTTGAGCAAACTGACAGGTATGTATCTTGTGGCTCTTGCAGCGCAGATCATGGCAGACGGCATCCGCGGTTTCCTGAAATGAGTTTTTTGAAAAATTTTTTGAAAAGCCGGGATAATACTTTGGCCGGTTCATGGATGATCAACTCCATAGCCTACTCCATAATCTATCCTTTTATCCCGGTTTATCTCCATCAAACCCGCAATCTCCCCATGGAGCAGGCGGGTTTGATTTTTCCCATCATGGCATCTTCGAGCATATTTGTGCCGCCTCTTGCCGGATGGCTTTCAGATCATTGTCCCAGAACTCTCCTTATGCGTACAGGGCAGGGAATGCGTGCATGTCTCTTTCTGCTTCTTGCGTTAATGATCCGCATAGAGGCGCCATTCTGGGTTTTCTGCGTGCTTTTCTTTCTGAATTCCAGCACGGGTGTTATATTTGAAAACAGTGCTGATGCCTATTTGAGCTCCTTTACAACTAAGGAAGAGCGTCCCCACGCTTACAGCAAAATCAGGATCGGAATCAATATCGGCTGGGCACTGGGACCT
>JAGBWB010000373.1 GCA_017629975.1 Lentisphaeria bacterium | reverse complement strand
AGCCTTGCGTACTGTTTACTGCCTGCGGCGGTTTTGATGCTTCTGGGAACGCCCAGTTCAAGTTATCAGCTTTCTCTGCTGCTGATGTGTCCTGTATGGGCGGCATGGAGCATGAAGTTTCTGCTTGCGGTGTTGTGTTTTGTGTGGATATGGTACAACAAACGCTCCGGAAGAGTGATAAAAAGAGGAACCATCTGCTTTACTGCGGCGGCTTTGATGACAGGATTTCTGCTGATACATACAAGAGAGCTCTACTTTGAAGGGGATAGTTTTATACCGGTGTTTCAGCCGCACTGCGGGGAGTTCTGGGGAAGAAAAATTGTGCCTGATGAAAATACAAAACGTTTTTTTGCAACCAGCAAGGTGGAGCAGTTCCGTTACACGAAAAACAATGTTGATATATCTGTTCTTGCAGTGAAGTGCGGCAGAAACATTCACGAGATCCATCCGGCGAGCCATTGCCTGCGTACAAGTATGTGGGTCGTTCACTCAGAGAAGATCTTGTATTTGAACGACAAGTTTGCCGTCACTGAGATCCAGGCCCGGAAAGGGCGGGCGAACATCCTTGTCTGGGTCTGGTACAGCAGCGAAAAATTCTCCACGCCGGGATTTCTCGGTTTCAGGCGGCACTTCAAACCGGGAGGGCATTACCACACTTATCAGGTTTCGCTCCCCCTGGATGATGGAGTTGATGCAAGCAGAAGTGAATTGAGAAAGTTTATAAAATCCTTAAAAAGAAGTAAATAATTATGACACAATATGAAAAAATAGTCGCCTTGCGGCGGGAGCTGAAGCGTCCCGGGGCATTTCACCATCATAATATCCAGCTGCGTATGGTGCTGTGGCATCTGACGATCCGCAGTTCTGCATTTTTCAAGCGTTTTATGGATATTATCCTTTCCTGTGTTGCCGCAACTGTCTTTTCCCCTGTTTTTCTCATTACGGCGCTCCTGGTCAAAGTGACCAGTCCGGGTCCTATTATTTTCAGTCAGGTGCGGGTGGGCAGATACGGCAGACACTTCAAGTTCTACAAGTTCCGCAGCATGTATATCGACGCCGAAGCGCGGAAAGCGGAGCTTATGAAGCATAATGAATCCGGCGACGGAGTCATCTTCAAGATGAAACGTGACCCCCGGATCACCCCTGTGGGGCGCTTTATCCGTAAATTCAGCATAGATGAGCTGCCTCAGCTTTTCAATGTCATGCTGGGGGATATGAGTCTGGTGGGACCCCGTCCGCCGCTGCCCTCTGAAGTGCGTACTTACACGCTTGAAGAGCGCAAGCGCCTGAACATCACCCCCGGCATCACCTGTCTGTGGCAGGTTTCCGGACGCAGTGAGCTCCCTTTTTCAAAGCAGATCGCTCTTGACAAAGAGTATATCTCAAGCAGAAGTGTATGGAAAGATTTCCTCATCCTTTTGAAAACTGTTCCGGCGATCCTCACCGGGAAGGGAGCCTGGTAAAATGAAAAATCTGCTGATAAACCCCTATTCTCAAACTCAGGAGTGGTGCAAAGACTATTTCCCCGACCGCAGTCTGGGCATGATGCCTGTGGGCGGACGTTGTGCCGCAGAGTACTTCATTGATCTTGCTCTGCGCTGCGAGGCGGAGTCGCTTCTGGTGTTGGGGCCCACTTATAACGAGCATCTGGCAGAACTCCTTTATGAATATAAACATGGAGAACTTTCTCTTGACTACCGCAAGGGCGGCGGGCATGATACGGTCCGCCATCTTCTTGAAGTGTATGCCGGAGAGTGCGGTGATGATTGCCTTATTCTTCACGGTATGCTCATGCCCAAGGCTCATACCCTTGAGGAGCTGCAAAAATCTTTTGTTCCCTGTGAGGATGACGGCGCCGCCGACGGCATCTACTATTATAAAGAGGGAGTCCTTTTCAAAAGCCGCATAGAATTTTATCTCATTGATTCTCTCAAAAGTTACTTTGAGGTCAATTTTCAGGTACTGAACGATGATTTTTACAATCTGCCCGGTTACAGTTCAAACGGAAATGTCCACACCGGCATCAGTGTTGCAATGAAAAGCGACTGCACCCTCAAAGGACCGCTGGTGTTGGGAGACAATACCTTTGTTGAAAGCGGCGCTGTTGTTTCGGACGCCATTGTGGGTGAGCGCTCTCTGATCGATAAAGGGTGTACTGTGCAGCATTCACTTATTTTTGACCGCACTTATGCTGCGGGAAATCTTGAGATCAAAAACAAGATCGTGACTCCCGGACGGATCATTGATCCCTACACCGGCGGGGTGTTGGAACGCAACAGTTTCAGTTACTCCTTTTCGCCGGTGCAGAACCGCGCGGCGTGGATCCTGCGTCTGTGGGAACACTTTCTTGCATTGATACTGGCTGTGGGGCTTGCCATTCCTTATCTTTGTATGCTGCCCTTTTATCTGACCCACAGAACCTCGCACTTGTGCTGGAAACTTTCCATGGACCGTTATCCGGGGTACTGGGCGGTGCTCTTTTTCAGAAGAGAACTTGTCAAGAGTCACCCCGCAAACGAGCACTATGTATTTCAGATGGGGGAAATTTACGGACTTCAGAATACGCCGGAGCAGCGGCGCATTTATGACTACTATTATCACTATCACTGCTCATGTTTCCTGGTTTTGCAGGTCGTGCTGCGGAGTCTGGGAAAAAGAGGATTTGCCACCTATGTTGAACGAAAACGCTCATAAAAACTTTACTGCCTGCGGCGATGCAGAAGCTGAAGCGCTGCTGGAAAAAGTCCTTGCTGAGATTGGCACGGCTCTTTCCGGCACGGCTCTCAGTGTCGTTCTGGGGGGCAGTTACGGCAGAGGCGACGGCGGTGTCAGACAGGATAAAGAAAACGGCGTTCTTTACAACGATCTGGATTTCTTTGTGTTTGCCCGCGAAAAATCAGAAAGTAACAGGCCGCTGCTGAAAGAGATCTCTCAGAAGTATGAACACCAATTGAAAGTGGATGTTGATTTCGGTGCCGTTATGGGCATCAGCGATATAAAGAAAAATGCTCCCAGACTCATGATGCAGGAGCTTAAGCGGGGATACCGTATGGTCTGCGGCGAAGATTTGCTTGAAGAGTATCTGCCTGAACTGCCCGCAGAGGAAATTCCCTTTTCCGAAGCCTGCCGTCTGCTGCTCAACCGGGGCATGGGATTGTTGCTGGCTGCCGAAGAGATCGCCGCAAACTCCGGCAATATGGACTTTATATTGCGGAACATCAATAAGGCAATACTGGGGGCGTGTGATGCCTTTCTTATTGCCGGGAATAATTACAAGTGGAACATCCTTGACCGGTTGACGGCGGTCAATGATTCTGAGCTTTCAGACAATTGCAAAAAACTTTATGCCCGTGCTGTGGAGTTCAAGAGATCCCCCAGCAGGGAACTTCCCCCGGATTTGAAAGCACAGTGGTGTGCGGGGAGAGATATGTTCAAAGAGTGTATGGTGCTTATTTGCGGCGATGATTGTGCCGGACTCTCCCGGAGATGCGGGGAAAGCGGCGAAATATCGTTGATGAATTTTATAAAATATTGTGTTAAAAGCCGTTCTCTGCCCTGCCGGAACTGGCGGTTTTACACCCTGCCGGGAGTGGCGGTTTTGGCAAAAGAGGTTTTCCGGGCATTGGAAAAAGCCTTGGAAAAGCCTGTTTCAAAAAGTAAACTTTATCAGCAGTGGCTGATTTTCAATTAAGGGACATATTATGGATTCGCTGGAAAATGATTTAAGTTTGCAGGCGGAAACCAGACAGATGCAGAAACTTCAGATGTATCAGAAACTGGTTTTCTATACGCTGTTGAAGTACAAATGGATCATCATTGCCGCCTTCGTTTCGATGATTTTTGTCGGAGTGGTTTTCCGCTTTTTTCACTTTCAGGGCTCTCTCAAGAAATTTCAGGGCAGCGTGACGCTTTTTTATACTCCCCGGGCGAGTGAAGAGGTCAAACCTTTGAGCATGAATCATGTGCTGGGGGTTTTCAGCCGTCAGCAGATTTTTCATCAGCTGGTCAAAGAAATGCATCTCAATGAGAAGCAGAAGGCTTCTCTCAAAGAGTGCATTGAAGTGAAATTGCTCAGAGATCACAATGATATGTTTGTCATTTCAGGTATCGGCGACAGTGATGAATATGTGAAACAGCTGGTCAATACCTTTGTGGCACTCGGAATACGCAATTATGAGGAGTACCGTACCGCTGAGCTGCGCAGTTTTCTGGATACGCGGGAACGAAGGATGAGAGAGGTGCAGGAGTATCAGAAATCTCTGATTGAAAGACTCCACGGACTTCACAGGAAATACGGAATCATCCATCCCGCCGAAGAAATGGAGACAGTCAAAAAGATCCAGGGCGAACAAAATGCGACACTGGCTGAGCTGAATGTCAAACTTGCCGACGCACGGCACGTCTTCGCTGTGGCTGAAAAAAATTACAAGGCGATCCCCGCCCCCGTGATCAAACACCGGGCTTCTCTGCGTGAATTTGTCTCAGATTTGCGGAAATTCTCAAGGGAATATGAAAAAGCCAAGCTGATGTTTGCTGAGCGGAATCCCCGCTATGTTGAGGCTGAAAGTGCTTATAAAACTCTTCAGAATGAATTTGCAGCCTTTAAGAAAAAGAATGACATCACGGAGTTTGATGAAAATATGCTCCTGGGCATT
>JAGBWB010000372.1 GCA_017629975.1 Lentisphaeria bacterium | reverse complement strand
CGTCTGCACCGTGGAAGATGCTCTTCCCATTGCCGACTGCTATGTGACCACCACCGGCAACTGCCGTATCATCCGTCTGGAACACATGAAAAAGATGAAAGATCAGGCTATCGTCTGCAACATCGGTCACTTTGACAATGAAATCGAAGTGGCTGAACTTGAAGCCTGTCCTGAAGCGAAAAAGAGTGTTATCAAAGACAGCAGCTGCCCGGTCAGTTCCTACACCTTTGATGACGGACACTCCATCTACCTTCTGGCAGAGGGGCGTCTGGTCAATCTGGGCTGTGCCACAGGTCATCCCTCCTTTGTCATGTCCAACAGCTTCACCAATCAGACTCTGGCGCAAATCGATATCGCCCGGAATCCCGGACGCGAAGTGGGCGTCTATCTGCTTGACAAGAAACTGGATGAAGAGGTGGCAAGACTTCACCTTGAGAAGCTGGGAGCCAAACTCACCAGGTTGACTGAAGAGCAGGCCGCCTACATCGGCGTGACGGTTGACGGTCCCTACAAAAACGAACATTACCGTTACTGAAAGAGCTTCTTTCCGGATCATTCAAAGCACCTTTTCTTTTCCGGGAAAGGTGCTTTTTTTACTTTATGAGGCAATTTCAAAAAACTTTTGAAATTACCTCTTTATACAAGGTTTTTTGTTATGCGTTGTGCAACTGCAAACGGTGATATCAGGATCCCCGTTCTCGGAATGGGGACATGGTGTTTCGGCGGCAGAACGGAACATGATGCTGATAATGATGATAAAAGTCAGATCTCTGCCCTGAAAAATGGCATTGAATGCGGGTTTACCCTCATTGACACCGCAGAATATTACGCTTCCGGTTATGCCGAAGAACTTATCGGAAAAGCCATCAATGGTTACGACCGCCAACAGCTTTTCATCACCTCAAAAGTGTGGAAGAGCAATGCTTCAAAAGCAGGCGTTCAGCGTTCCTGTGAAGATTCTCTCAGGCGTTTGAAAACAGACTATCTGGATTGTTACCTCTATCACCACTTCAATCCTGATATCCCTCTTGAAGAGACCATTGAGGCATTGAATACACTTGTGGAGCGGGGATTGACCCGTTCCATAGGCGTCAGTAATTTTTCTGCCTCTCTGCTGCTCAAAGCCATCTCTCTTTCAGAAAATCCCATTGTGATCAACCAGGTCCATTGCAATCTGGCTGTGCGCGAGGCTCTGGAAAATCTTCAGGAGTGCTGCCGGGAACATGGGGTTGTGCTTCAGGCGTGGCGTCCGGTGCGGGATCTTGAAGAGACGCCGGAGTGCCGGAAACTTTGTTCAAAATACGGTGTCACTTTTCCCCAGCTGGCTCTGGCGTGGCTTCTCAACATGCCTGAGATCGCAGTTATCACCGCTATGAAAGACCCCCGGCATCTGCCGGAAAATATGGCGGCCCTTTCTCTTGTGATTGAGCCTGAAGATATGGAAATTCTCAACAACTATCCCTTACGCCGTCCCTGCGGCGTTCCGCTTGCTTAAAGGAGTATATTTTATGTGGATCAAAGGCGACTTGCATGTGCATTCCCGCTGCTGTAAAGACGGTTCTCTGCCGGTGGCGGAGATCGTGGAGCGTTCCAGAGAGTATTGTGACTTTCTTGCCATTTCCGGGCACTGCCGTTATCCGGAGTTTTTCCGGGCAGAACAGCAGTATGCTGAGGTCCTTGAGGCGCGGAAAAAATATGATATCCCCATCTTCAACACCGGCGAAGTGGAGTTCCCCGTCCCCCGGCATGTGATTTTCATTACCACGCCGGGGAACAGAGAGTTTGAACTTTTGCAGGCCCTTGTCCCCTGCTTCTGCCGCCGGAACAAAGTGGAGGGGCTTGGTGCCGCCATGGAGGAACTGGCCTTTGTTGAAAAAGAGTGGGGCGACAAAGTCTTTATGATCTTCAATCACCCCAATGCTCCTGATGTGGCAACTGAGGATCTGCTCGCCATTGCCCGCTCCCCTGTTTTCAAGGTTCTGGCATGTGTTGACCGCCGGGAACGCAGAGCGCCTCAGACATGGGACGCAGGCGGCGCATGGGATGAGCTTTTGATGAGAGGTCACCGCATCTCTGCCCGCTGCGGATCGGATTTCCACAGGCACTTTGCCGACGGCGGAGATGACCAGTATCCGGGGGAGTTTGTGCAGGATTGCCTTGAAGTTGCTGAAAACAGTTATGATGAGATATTCAAAGCCTATGTTACGGGGCGCTTTTTCTGTCAGGCAGGGAATGTTCTGAGTTCCCCCGTTTTCACCTTTTCCGGGGAAAACAGACTCCGCATTGAATTGAATTTTCAATGTGAGATGGAAAGGATCGATCTTATTTCAGATGGCAGGATCATAGAATCTTTCAATGATCTTTCTGAAAAATTCTGTGTCGATATACCGGTGCCGAAGGGCAGATACTACCGGGTGCGGGGCGTGGGGAAAATGCAGAAAAGGAAGTATGAAGAAGGCTCTTTTGAACCCCTCTTTCTTCTGAATCCGCTTTACAGTTGACCCTCTGCGGGAAAGCCGGGGCCTGCAGCATCCCTTTTTGAGGAAAAATTTATGATAAAAATTAAAGAGAATCCCTGAGTCAACTTGACTTTTCTGCAAGAGCGGGTTATATTTTCCGCCATGCAACTATAGGGAATCTTATGTCGAAAGTAATAGAAAACAAATTTGTACGTCTTGAATTTGGAAATGACGGCACTCTGCTGTCGTTCCGCAACCTTGAAACCGGAACAGAACTGGTAGCGCCTCATGGCCTGTGGCGGCTGGTCTGCAACTCAGGTGACAGTCAGGAAATCGAGCTTTCTGCTGAACGCGCCACCTCCAGAATCGCAGTCGCCCCCCGCAAGTTTAAAATAGAATACCGTGATCCTGTCGGCTCCAACGGCGAGAAGATGGATGTCAAAGTGACCATCCTCGGACAGATCGTCAACGAAGATCTTCATCTGATGATAACTGTCTTCAACGGCATGTCCAAAGACAATATCATCAAAGAGTGCCATTTTCCCCTGTTGTCTCTGAGTAAAGAGGCTTCTGAAATGGCGCTTTACACCTCTGAACGGGGCGGCACCGTCTGGCCTTCTCTGGCTGAGGCAAGAGGCACGTTCCGCAACCATGAAGCCATCTATCAGGGAAAACATTTTCTTTATGAACGCCGCATAAACCGTTATCCCAGTTCCGGGGCGGCAATGAACTGTTTTGAACTCAATTCCGGTGCGGAAGGGGTTTATTTCGGCAACCATGATGAAAGTTTCCAGTGTACCTGCCACCTGATCGAAGAAGAGAAACCCGGCAAGCTCAATCTGGGTATGATCAAGCTGCCCTTTCTGGGGGCGGGCAATCAGGTCACTTATGAGAATTTTGTTATTTCCGCACACACCGGCACCTGGCACAAAGGTGCGGACAAATACCGCGCCTGGGCGGAAAAGTGGTTCAAATTCCACGAATCGCCTGAATCTGTCCGTGAGATGAACGGCTGGCAGCGCATTATCATGCGTTCTCAGTACGGCGAAAACTTTTATCCTTTCAACACCATGGAGCAGCTTTGCGACGACGGCATGAAGTCCGGCATTGACACCTTGCTTATGTTCGGATGGCATGCCGGCGGTCATGACAATGATTACCCCAATTATGTGATCTCCCCCTCTCTGGGCGGCAAGGAAGAGCTGATCAAAGGTATTGAAGCCTGTCACGCCAAAGGAGGCAGAGTGATCCTCTATGCCAACGGACAGCTTATTGACCATAACAGCGATTTCTACCGTTACGGAAACGGCAAAAATGTTTCCACCAAAGATCTGCGGGGAAATGAACATATCCAGACCTGGGGATTTTCCGGCAGCGGTGTCTGCAACGCCATTTTCGGCGGCAGGAGCTTTTCAAGAGCCTGTCCCTCTTCAAGGGAATTTTTCGGACTGCTGAAAAAGTTCGTTGATCTGGCCTCTGAAGTGGGGGCCGACGGTGTGTTTTTTGACCAGCTGGGCGGCGGTGATGAACTCTGCTGCGACTCAGGACACGGTCATGCTGTGCCCTTTACGACCATTATGGAAGCCCGCAGCGCCATGCTTGCAAAATTGAGGACATACGCCGAAAACAGAGGTCTTTCCATCGGTATTGAGCTGCTTTCTGATGTGACGGCACAACATGCCGACTATATACACTCCTATCCCGGCGGTGCCAATGTTGTCAACGGTGACTGGGAAAGCAAAGGGGAAAACCCCCGTGTGATCCAGGATTTCAGCTTCTTCCGCTATGTGTTCCCTGAAGTGAAACTGTCAAACCGTGACATCAGGGACGAAAAAGATATGGTGCGCCGCTGCAACTACATGCTGGTGCAGAATCTGCTTTCTGATGTTGAAGTTTATCGCTGCCAGCGTTCCATTGCTGAGATACCCGCCTATCAGGAGTATCTGAGAAAGGTCAATTCTTTCCGGGAAAAACATGCGGAGTTCCTCAAAGGTGCCCGGTTCCGTTCTGATATCAGCTACCGGTGCAGCTGTGATGATTTTTACACCGCAGGCCACCTGGCGCCGGATGGGTCTCTTGTTATTATGGCGACTCTTTCACATCTTGACAAGGGCAAAGGCGCTTTTGAAGTTCCCGGATTTACCTTTGATTCAGCCGATTTTCTGGGCGAAGGCAAAGCTGACAAAAAAGGCGGCATTGAGCTGAAGAAATTTTCAGTTGCGCTGCTCAGATTTGTTCCTGAGGCATAAAGGAAAGGATATGTTATGAAACAAGCGGTGGTGCCGACTCCGGAATTGCGGAAGAAAGCAGAAAGAGATACCATTCTTTCTGCCTGCACCGGAGCTTTGGGCGATGTCACTCTCACTGACAGCGCGGTTATTATCCTCTTTGCCGCCATGATGGGGGCAGGGGATATGTTTTCCATGCTCACTACTGCTATCATGCCCTTTATGAATGGCATCCTGTTGATCCCGGCGGCCTATGTTGCTTCCAGAATGGGTAAACACCGACTGATTGTCTGGTCCTGCGGCATCTCTGCATTGGGCTACTTTCTGATTGTGGCGACTCCCTTTTTCGGAAGCTGGGGCGTGGGGATCATGATGGTCACGCTGACATTGTTTGCCATGCTGCATACGGGTTATGTTGCCTGCTGGTTTCCCATTCTGGACTCCATTCTTACTCCTGAACGCCGTGCCTCTTATCTGAGCAAGATGCGTTTCTGGTGGCAGTTTTCCTCTGTGGCGTTTCTTTTCATTGTGGGAAAACTGCTGCCTAAAGAGCCGCTTTTGTGGCAGCTTCAGCTGGCACTTCTGGCGGCGGCGATCATCTTTTCGGGCAGGACCTTTTTTCTCGCAAGAGTCCCGGTCTTTGTTGAAGAAAAGAAAGAGGCATTCGGATTTCACGACGGACTTGCCACTGCACTGGGCAACAAAGCCCTGACCGGATATTCTTCTTATCTTTTCATCCTCAATCTGGCCGCTTACGGAACGATCCCCCTTTCGGTTCTTTATCTGAAAAATTACCTGAAAGCTCCCGATAACATTATTGTCATCATTTCCGCAGTCACCTTCGGCGGTATGCTGCTGGGATCGCTTCTGGCCGGGAAGATCATCAAAAAAATGGGAGTCAAGGCAACTTTGCTCACCATTCATGCTACTTTCTGGCTTACCAACCTCTGCTTTTTCTTCATCGGCAAAGGCAATACGGTCACTTACATCATCATTACCCTGCTGATGCTCCTTTACTGCTTCACCTATGCCACTGCCAATGTTGTGACTACCAGTGAAATGATGGCTCTGGCAACACCGGGAAACAAGACCATGGCAATGGCGGTCTGCGGTTCTTTTTCGGCCGCGGGCGGCGGACTTTCCCGGGGGATCAGCTCACTCATTCTGGGAGCCGGTATTCTGGCGCCCAAATGGAGCATGGGCGGTATGGTGTTCTGTCATTACCAGACTTTGTTTCTGGTTTACGCAGTCTGTATTATGTTTGCCGCCATGCTGCTGATCATTGTCCCGGCTGTTGTCCCCAGAGGGAAATACAGCTACGGCAATGAATAAGAGCGCTTTTTTATTTTACAAAAAGGTTTTGTGCTTATGACAGTTGCTGTTCTTTCAGAAGAGACGCTCCGCAGAAAGAAGATGATCATTCTCTTTTGCGGAGTCATCATGTATTTTTTTACCAATATGTCCAAGGTTCTCATTCCCGGAACCATTTTCAACGAACTTCTGAAAGCCGGGCTTGATGTGAAAAGCATCTCCGCACTGGGGGCAGTTTATATGTACTCCTATGCGGCGAGCCAGCTGCTGGCGGGGATCTTTGCGGACCGTTACGGCGGCGTCAGGATACTGCTGCTGGGCGGCTCCATGTTTACAGCAGGAACCATAGGGTTTCCTTTTGCAGAACATCTCTGGCTCATGTACTTTTTCAGATTCCTCACCGGATTCGGCGCCGGAACAGTCTTTCTCGGCGTAGCAAAGTTGCTGGCGGATCT
>JAGBWB010000371.1 GCA_017629975.1 Lentisphaeria bacterium | reverse complement strand
TAACTCTTGACGTTCTCCTGAGCAAGGAGGTATGCCGGCTTCTTGACAGTTTTGCTGCTGCGATGAACATCCAGGTGGTTTTCTTCTCCCGGCAGGGAAAGATCTTAAAACGGGGACGGAGTTTCGGCAACACCTCTTACTGCACTTTGATGCAGGAAAACTTTTTCGGCGTGGAAAAATGTATGGCCCTTGACCGGGAAATGCAAAGCCGCTGTCTGGAAACAGGGAAAATCCTCTCCTACCGCTGCCATGCAGGACTCAACGAAATCATCGCCCCGGTCAAGGTGCTGGGAGAAGTGGCGGGCTTTGTGGTCTTCGGACAGTTCCGTACCTTGAAAGAGCCCCCTGTGTGTGTCCGCAAAAATCCTGAGGCGGTCAGGGCCTTTGAGATGCTCCCCTACTTTGACCCGGAATCCAGTGCCAGTTTGGAGGATATCATCAATATCCTTATTGACTACATCATCTCAAAGGAACTCATCTCCTATTCCGGAGACTTCCGCTATCAGCGGCTCCTCACCTTTATCGACACTCACATGCAGGGGAAACCCACTTTGAAGCAGGCGGCAAGATTTCTGAACATGAGTGAATCAGGCCTGACCCATTTTCTCCATGACAATTATCAGACCTCTTTCAAGAAACTGCTTATTGAAAAAAGACTGGCCCATGCAGAAAAACTCTGGAAAGAAGATCCTTCTCTTTCCGTTTCAGAGGCTGCTCTCATGTCCGGTTACGATGACCCTCATTACTTCACCCGCATCTACAGCAAGTTCCGCAATACGACTCCGGGCAGAGCCAGAAAAGAAGGCTCTGCTCCGGAAAAAAAGTAATTTTATTACGGACGGTGGAGCACTGCCGGATGTTCTCCCTCAGGCAGAGCTGTAAATTTGGATGTATCAAGTTCAGGCATCCGGTAAACGTTCAGAACACCGTACCCCTCACAGGGCCAGCGGTACTCTGAAAGCTTCTCAGGATCTGCACACATTGAAAGTGTCACATTGTCCAGATCAATGCCGCTGAAAACACCCTTTGCCGCAGGAGCGGCAATAAGACTTCCGGCAGAACATTTTCCGGTGAAGTTCCGCACAGTGATATTTCTGACGGGCTTGATGGCCGGATCATCTTCCAACAGCACACTGCCCCACAAGGGGAGCATCATAAGAGCGCACTCTCCCTCAAAGGTCACATCTTCAAAAAGAATATTCTCAATATTGACGCAGGAGTTCGGCATATAGCTGGGACAGATACCGATTCCCACAGAAGAGTCGGAAATCTTCAGATTTTTCAAATGACAGTTGCGCAAAGTGCCGTTCCCCACCCCGACCCGCACAGCGCAGGCAGGGCTGCGGAGGAGACAGTTTTCCACATAAATCCCGTCGCAGGGGGATGTTCTGAGAGAGTGTCTTTCATTGGCACGCAGGGCAATGCAGTCGTCGCCGCAGTCGATGTCGCATCCTTCGATCCTGACATTGCGGCAGCAGTCGATGTCGAGGCCGTCGGCATTGATCACCATACGGTCAGCTCTCACTTTCACTCCGGAAATGACCACATCTTCGCAGTCAAGCAGAAAGCAGGTCCAGTACTGGGAGTCGCACAGGGTCACATCTTTGACAATCACATTCCGGCATGCGGCCAGAAAAATCATCTGTGCCATACGCCATTCAGGCCGCGGATAATGGGGCCGCCAGCGTTCGTCGGTCTGAGTCAGATCGAAAACGCTTTTGAAATTACCTGCGATTTTCCCTTTGCCTGTGATGGAAATATTTTCGCATTCTTCAGCAATGATCAAATGGGCTCCTGAAACTTTTTCACTGACAAAAACCCGGTTTCTCGGGGAAAAATCATCTGCATTGTAGTTTTCTTTGCCGGGAATGGCAAGGAGCGTTGCTCCTTCATCAAGATGGATCCCGTCGTTGGGACGCATATAAAGCGTCCCGCACAGATATGTTCCGGGCGTAAAATGAACCACCTTGCCGGAATCCAGAGCCGCCTGTACGGCTGCTGTATCATTGGTAATGCCGTCGCCCTTGGCACCGTAATTTCTGATTTCTACCATTTTTCTCTTACTTTCTGATAATGACTGCTGAGTAATCTTCAGGCAGTCTGAGTTCTGTATATGTTTTGCCCTTCACGACCTTGCAGGGAGCCTTGAAATCCTTGGCTGGCCACCCTTTATCATCGTAAACATGGACTTCGTGCTTTGAATTGTCATCCCAGCCGTACAAACCGCTGACCTTGGTAATGATCTTTTCCTTACCGATAATATATCCTTTGTGAAGTTCAAGAGGGGTGATGGGGAACATATATTTGGTCAGTGTATGATGATCCGGGATATAGCGAATGGTATAGTAATAATAGAGTACTCCGAAATCAAGCCCTTCCAGCATCTGCCGGTAGATGACAGCCGGATCTTCCGCCCGTTTACCGATAAGATGATTGCCCAACTGGATGGGAGTGTAGACCTGAACCCGGGAGCAGTTGTCGATATGGGCAGTTTCAGTGAAAGAAAGGATCTTTTCATTCATGATCCGGCGGAGCCGGGGCTGACTGTTGACCATAACATCAAAGTTGGCAGCCTTGATCTTTTTCACCATAGCGTGACGGAAATCACCGGACATAAGACACAGAGAGCTTTTTTTCCGCAGCAGCTTGTGAGTTTTGGGATCGATGTCTCCGGAAACTCCGTCCCAGTATTTGGGACTGTAACTGTAACTGACTTTACACTCGATGAACTCATCCCAGTAGAAAAAATCGTTTCCGGTTTTGTATTTTTTCAGAATCATATCGATTTGTTTTTCACATCCCTTACCGAACTTGTTATGAAGCGTCGGTATATAAATGCCGGAAGACTTATTGGGATGCTTGATCCTGAAATACTGTTCCCGTTCTCCGGAAGCATTGATCACCGCCTCGTCAGCATACCATTTTTCCGCCTCGGGCCAATAGTCGATAAAACAGTGATAATAGCCGCCAAAACAGGCTCCGGGAGCTGCCTTTTTCAGATAATTCATCAACTTTTTACCGGTAGCATCAGCTTGTGCTTTATATTCTCTTGGATGTTTAAAGCGGTTATGTGCATCGATACCGCAACCATAAGTGGTTCCGCTGTAACTGTACCCCCCCATCACATAATGGGAATCGGTATACTTGACGATATCCCGGAGCTGCCGGACAATTTTTGCCTGATCTTTGGGATAATACCACACATTGACGTAAAACCACCAGTACCCCATAGGAATGTTGCTTCCCTTGATAAGGAAGTTCACATCCAGCTCCCGCCGCAGAATGTTGAGAAAATCAAAGTAATCGGCCTGTGAGGGGATGACGGCGATCTCAGTAGTCAG
>JAGBWB010000370.1 GCA_017629975.1 Lentisphaeria bacterium | reverse complement strand
CAGATCGGGAGACCGTATGGTCTCGTCCCTCACGGTTTCAGGCTCCGGGAAAGAGTATTTTACAAAGGATATTTCCGATGAACCCATCTCTGTCAAGATCACAAAAAACGGAAGAGGAGTTGCCGGAGTTTCTGTAAAATTCAAATTCAGCAACACTGTTGAGGGCGTAGACAACACGGCTCTGATCATAACGCCCAATGCTGTGACCGACAAAAACGGAGTTGCCTCAACTCATGTCAAACTGGGCAAAAAAACAGGTGCGTACAATATTCTGATCTCCGCAGAAGCTCCGGAAAAAGGGATCCGTTTTTCCGATATCAGCGTCCAGCTTCAAGCCATTGACATGATGTCGGTCATACTCTGCGTTGCAGGCGGACTTGCGTTCTTTCTCCTTGGCATGTGCATGATGAGCGACGGGATCCGGCTTGCCGCCGGTGAAAATATGAGAAAGTTTCTCTCTTACTTCACCAGCAACCGTATTTCCGCGCTCCTTGCTGGAACTTTTGTCACAGCCATCATCCAGTCCAGTTCCGCAACCACCGTTATGGTCATAGGCTTCATCAATGCAGGACTCCTCACGCTGGTGCAGTCCATGGGTATTATTTTCGGAGCTAACATCGGCACCACCGTCACGGCCCAGATCATCTCTTTCAATCTTTCCGGATTGGCGCTGCCCGCCATTGCCGCAGGTTTTTTCATGACTCTCAGCAAGAAACGCCTTGTGAACGCCTGGGGAACAGTGCTCCTCGGTTTCGGTCTGCTTTTCTTCGGTATGCAGATGATGAGCAGCGAATTGAAACTTCTGGGAGAAATGCCCTCTTTCAGAATGTTCTTCAGCCTCTTTGACTGTTCACCTGCAAACGGCAGCACTCTGATGCCTCTGGGGTCTGTCATCGGGGCTGCCATCATCGGCCTCTTCATGACCATGGTGCTCCAATCCAGTTCCGCTTTCACCGGTATCGTCCTTGCCCTTGCAGCCGGACAGCTGGTCAACTTTTATACGGCAGTGCCTTTGCTCATCGGTTCCAATATCGGAACCACTGTCACCGCACAGCTGGGGGCTCTCAACGCCAACCGGGTGGCGAAACAGGCAGCTCTCGCCCATACTCTTTTCAATGTACTGGGAGCAGTTATTGTTACTGCGGTCTGCTATATCCCCTACAAAGGCTATCCCTCATTCCTCTATCTTGTCAACTCGTTCACTCCCGGCAACGCGTTTGCTGAAGTTCCCCAGAATCTTGAGCGTCACATCGCCATGTTCCACACGATCTTCAATATTGCGGTTGCTTTACTGCTGCTTCCCTTTGTCAAGCAGTTTGCACTCCTTTGCAGTCTCATTATTCCCATCCGCGAAAAAGTTCAGAATCAGCTTCTGGAGCCCGCACTGCTCAACACCCCTTCTGTGGCATTGAAATTAACATCCCGAGCTCTGGAAGAGATGGTAACAGGGGCATGGGATATGGTCAACAAAGCAGTCAACGAACATTTTCTTCCCGGCAATACAGACGAAGAAAAGTATGAAAAACTTGTTGAAGCCGAAAGCCATATTGATAAGATGCAGTCTGATGTGACCTCCTATCTCGTTCAGTTGACCAGAAGACGTCTGGCGGAACCCCAGTCTGAAATGATACCGCTTCTCATGCACTGCACCAATGACGCAGAACGGGTCGCCGACCACTGTGAGATCATTCTTCAGCTCAATGACCGAATGGTGAAACAGGAGAAAAAACTTTCTGATACAGCCCGGGCGGATTTGAAAAATCTGTGGAATCATGTGGAAGAAATTTCCAATCAGGTCATCTCCGGACTTGCCGGTCACGAACAAATCTCTGAAGTTATTCTGAACCAGCGTATCAACAGGATCCATACACTGGCGGATAAATACGAAGCAGAACACATTGAACGTCTGAGAAGCGGCTCCTGCACTGCCGCGTGCGGCGTGGTCTACATTGAGCTCCTCGGAGAAATCGTCAAGATCGCCGACCGCCTTGCCAATATTGCAGAGCGTTCCCCTGAAATCAGAAAACATTATGTCAATTTGTAAATATACGGAGTTTATTTGATGAAAAGAGTTATTCCATTTCAACAGGTTGTTGAAGCTGTCAGTGCCCTTTGCGGCAAAGCGGCAGTAAAGCTGCCTGAAGATGTCCTTGACGCGCTCCGCCGCGGAGCAGAAAAAGAGACACGTCCTCTGGCAAAGAGTTTTTTCGGTCAGTACCTTGAAAATGCTGACATCGCCATAAACGAGAACATGCCTCTCTGTCAGGATACCGGTTTTGCCGTGTTCTTTGTGGAATACGGAGAAAACGTTCAGGTTGACGGAGAAGGTCTTGCCGCCGCCATCAACGCAGGCGTCAGAGACGGTTATGCCAAATACTATCTGCGGAAATCAATCGTTGCCGAACCGCTTTTTGACCGGTTGAACACCAAAGACAACACCCCTGCGGTGATCCATTTCACCCCGGTTCCCGGAGACTCTGTCAAGATCGTTCTTGCCCCCAAGGGCGGCGGTTCTGAAAACATGAGCGCTCTCAAGATGATGAAACCCTCTGACGGCAGAGAAGCTGTGGTCAACTTTGTTGTTGACAGCGTCAAAAATGCAGGCGGCAACCCCTGTCCCCCTGTGATCGTCGGTGTGGGCATCGGCGGGACCTTTGAAAAGTGCGCCCAAATCGCTAAAAAAGCTCTGCTCCGCAAAGCTGGCGCTCCCAATCCGGATCCCCGTTACGCCGAACTTGAAGCCGAGATCCTTGAAAAGATCAATAAAACAGGTGTTGGCGCTCAGGGGCTTGGCGGCGATATTACTGCGTTAGCCGTTCATGTGGAGTACTTCCCCTGCCACATAGCCTCACTCCCGGTGGCAGTCAATCTCAATTGTCATGCAGCACGCCATGCAGAGGTGGTATTATGATCAAAAAACTGACAACGCCCTTTACTGTTGCCGATGCCCGTTCACTCCGGGCAGGTGATGAGATCCGTCTGACCGGAGTCATCTGGACCGGCAGAGATGCCGCCCACAAGAAACTTGTGGCTCTTCTTGAATCCGGCGCAGAGCTGCCTGTGGAACTTAAAGATCAGATCATCTACTTTGTGGGTCCCTGCCCCGCACCTCCGGGGCGTCCCATCGGCAGTGCCGGTCCCACCACCAGCGGAAGAATGGATGCCTACTCCCCCACTCTTATTGTCCGCTGCGGACTCACCGGAATGATCGGCAAAGGCGGGCGTTCCGCAGCCGTTGTTGATGCAATGAAAGAGTTCGGCGCTGTTTATTTCGGCGCCACAGGCGGCGCAGGAGCCCTCATTGCCAAAAAGATCAAATCCTGTGAAGTGGT
>JAGBWB010000369.1 GCA_017629975.1 Lentisphaeria bacterium | reverse complement strand
TTATTTTAAGAATTTTTTCTTCACAGTCTTAATATATCCACAATAATACAAACTGCAAGATAAAAAAAGAAATTTTTCAAAAACTTTTCTTCTCTCTTATTTGCAAAGTTCCTTTTCTGATGCTACATTAAAACCAAAAATGGGACCTTTGCAATGTTTTTGAGTATGTCCGGAAAAAAAGAAAATTTTCTCTCACTTTATCTGCGTTCTGCGCGGCTGTATTACTGTTTTGTAAGCGGCGCAACGACACTCGCGGGAATTGCTTTTTACCGCTATGGAGACAACAGACCGTGGGGTTGGCGTGAATGCCTCATTCTTTTCTGCGGATTTGCCGCCTGGGGGATCAATCAGATATTCAACGATTACTTTGATCTTGAATCAGACAGGATCAACGCTCCCAGCCGTCCTATGGCATCCGGAAAACTTGCTGTCAAACCGGCACTCTGTCTTTCAAGCGTTCTGATGCTCCTCATGGGGGCTGCGGTACTTGCCTTTGCCCCGGCGGCGCTCCCCGCAGTTGCCGCCGGTGCTGTGCTGAATCTTCTCTACTCAAAGCTGAAATTTATTCCTTTTGTCAATTGCCTTTTGTACGCCGCCGCCCTTTCGTGCTGCGCCTGGTTCGGGTTTGCCGGAATGTGCGGAACCAACTGGGAAAAGGCTCTTTCAATCTCCTCTCTGCTGATTTCTGCAACAGTATTTCCCATGCATTTTTTCATGTGTTCTTTCAGCTACTATAAGGACAAAGAGGGGGACCGCGCGGCAGGAGTCCGCACTTTGCAGAATCTTTTTCCTGATGATGTCACATTGCCTCTTCATGCACTTCTGCTGGGCATACTTCTTTTTCTGTTTCTCAAAGTCCAATCGGAACTTTCTTTTCTCCTTTGTTCTTTGCTTCTTCTGCCTCTTGCTGTTGAACTCATTATTTTTCTTTGTCTGAAAGAGTATCACTCCGCCACTAAAATCAACTGTCAGCTTTGCGCCGTCTGGATCATCTGCCTCTTTGCCCAATTCAATTTGTATCTTTTTGCGGCAGCAGGTATTTCACTTGCAGCAATTGAGCTCCTCTATATCTGGAGCGGCTCCGACTCAAAAAGATTTGTCACAGGCTTTGAAAAACTTCTCTTTTACGCCGGGATGTCCCTGCGCTGTGTAGCACGACTCCGCTCTCTGCCCCTTTTGTGGAAAGCCGGGATCTTTACAAAAATCTTCTTCTGCCACAAACTTCTTCAGCTCCCCTCAGGGGAGTACAAACTCGACTTTTACATGCCCCGTTACCCCTCTGAAGCCTTTTTTACCGCCATGGAAGATAAACTTATTTCCCGCCCTCCCCGTCCTGTAAGCGTGGTCTGGTCCATAACCCGGGCGTGTACTTACCGCTGTCCCCACTGTTATCAGGGATTTGACCCGGCAGAGGAGATGCCCCTTGAAAAAATGTGTCAGGCGGCAAGGGAACTCCGGAACTCCGGCGTTGCGGCGTGGGCAATCGAGGGTGGCGAAGTGCTGCTGCGCTTTGAGCGTCTGACGGCACTTCTGGAAGTGGTGCGGGGACTTGAAGTGTGGGTCAACTCCACAGGTTCCGGAGCAACGCCGGAGAAGATCGCCCGCCTGAAAGAACTTGAAGTCACAGGCGTCATGAGCTCCATCCACGCTCTTTCAGCGGAAGAACACGACGCTTTCACCGGTGTTCAAGGCTCGTTCCGCACCGCCCTTGAATTTCTCAAAGAGTGCCGGGAGTCGGGAATGCTGACCGGATTCAACAGCGTTTTAAGCGACGGAGAGATCATCAAAGGGGGCATTGACCGCCTTATGGATCTTGCCGCAGAAAACAGATGTGACTACATTCAGCTGATCCACCCCAAAGCCTGCGGCAGATGGGGCAATAAAGAGTTTGATCTTTCACAGCATGAAAAAGCGGTCAAGATCGCCTGTGAAGCTCAGAAACGCTATAATTCATGGCGTAAAAAGAATTTCCCCATCCTCACCGCTCAAGTCTTTGAGGAGTCCCCCCGGATGCTGGGATGCACCGCAGGCGCTATTGACCGTTTTTATGTGGGGTGTTCAGGGGAAGTCCAGCCCTGTGAATTTATCAATGTCTCTTTCGGAAACCTTTGCACCACACCTTATGAAGTCATTTATGAACGCATGAGAAGAGCTTTCCCCACCCCTGGCAGTGACTGGCTCTGCTGCAAATACGCGCCTGTAATTGCCGAAGCTGTTGCCCGCAACGGCGGCAAAACACCTCTTAAATGGGAAGAAACTGAAAAACTTCTCAGTAACTGGACTCAAGGAACTCCCACAGCTCTTTACGAAAAAATGGGGATCTACAAATGAAGATCCTCCTTCTTGTCAATCCCTCTTCCAAAGGCGGCAGGGGAATAAAAAGACTCCCCCGGCTGCGGGACCTGCTCCGCAAGGAAAACATAGAGTTCAATGAGGTCATCCTCTCTTCCATTGATGAAGCCTTTGAAAGAGCCAAAACTCTTGACACCTCTCTTTATGATGCTGTTGCCGCCGCAGGGGGCGACGGAACCATCCGCGCCGTGGGAGAAGGAGTATTGGAACATGAAGATCCGCAGGTAAAAATGGGAGTCCTTTACACAGGGACCAGTCCTGATTTCTGCAAATTCCACGGCATCCCCCTTGATTTGGCAGAGGCGGTCAGGAGTTTGAAAAAATACCGCATAAAAAGTATACCTGTCCTTACTGCCAACAGGAAACCATTCTTCTGTTCCTGCAACCCCGGCATGGGCGCAGAAGTTGCGGCAAGAGCCAACAGATGGCGTCCGTACTGGGGCGACTTCTGCGGAACTCTGCTGGCGCTCGGAGCATCGCTTTTGAAAAACCGCCGTTATACGTTCAAGGTCAACGGCCAGATCATAAAGGAGTGCAATCACCTGCTTTTCACCCGGATGCCTTATATTGCAGGAGGCTTGAAAGTCCCGGTGCCTCTTCTCAAAGAAAATGAATTTCTGCTCTGGTATCTGCAAGATGTTTCCCGCAGCAGATACCTGCAAATACTTCCCCGGCTCTACGGGGGGCAGCCTTGCGGGAAATGGCAGATATTTTCAGACGAAGTGATCCTTGAAGCTCCGGAAAAGGCGGAGATACCTTTTGAATATGACGGTGATCCCCAGGGGAAACTTCCCCTGACAATAAAGCTCTCCCCCCGCCGTCTCAACCTTATCGTTCCCTCAGGAGAATTGCCGCAATGAATGAATCAAAGATGATACATGCCCTCTCAGCCATCCACGGGACCCGTCCTTTTGCCGCCGACGGGGAAATTTTCGGGGATATGATTTTTACCATGGACAGCTTTTCCCCCGATGAGGACTTTTTCAACTTCACTCCCCCCAACATGATCGGACACAACATGGCGGCGGCGGTGATTTCAGACCTCCTTGCCTGCGGGATCAAGGGGGAGTTTCTCATCAATTCATGGAACATTGACAGCGCCCTGCCCCAATCCTTTTACGAAGAGTGCGCCTGCGGCATCGAAAAGGTGCTGCGTCACTATGGTCTTTCCTGCATAGGGGGGGATTTGGGCAGCGCCTCTCCATGGCTCTGGAGCGCAACAGCAGGAGGAAAAATCACCATTCCCGCCCCCGTCAGGCGCATTGCGTCGGCAAAAGTTCCCTTTGACCTCTATGCCACAGGCTCTTTCGGTGACGCCAATCATGCGGCATTTTTCAAGCGTCCCATGCCCAAAATAGAACTGCGTCCTCCTGTTCCTCAGGAGGCGCTCTTTGCCACCGACTCAAGCGGCGGCTTTCTGGATGCCATTGAAAATTTCCGCAGGGTAAATCCGGATCTGACACTCCGGCTTGAATATTTTCCCATTGCCGCTGCGGAGCAGCTTTCATTCCCGAAAGAGTTTCTGCTCATCGGAGGCGTGGGGGAATACGAGCTTCTTTACGCACTGCCCCAAGGAATGAAAAGCTCAGATATTCTCATCGGCCATGGAGATTTTTCAGGTTCCGGTGTCATTCTGCCCAATGGAAAACCTTTGACGCAGGCGCCTCCTGACTACCGGGAGACCCCGCCTGAAAAATGGCTTGAGGAAACAGAAAACTTTTACAGGGAGTTTTTCTTATGAAATCTTTGTTTGAACGCTGCTGGCACTGCGGTACACAAATCGATGACAAGGCAAAACAACTCTATTCCGAACTTCAGAGTGCGCCACCTGCTTTCTACGACGGCTTGAGAATGGTGCTCCTTGAAGGTGTCAAGCCTGTGACAAAAGTCCGGATGCCCTCCGGGGAAGTCAGGGAGATGCTTATGCTGGGGAGCAACTCCTTTCTCAATCTCAATTTCCACCCCCGCGTCCTTGAGGCGGCGCGCAAGGCTCAAACCCGTTTCGGCTCAGGAGCAGGTTCTCCGCCCCTCTACGCAGGAACCACTGAGCTTCACGAAGAACTTGAAGAGGAGCTTGCACGCTTCTGCGGCACTGAAGATGCTCTTATTTTTCCCGCCGGATACTCCGGCAATCTGGGCGTCATCTCAGGACTCTGCCGGGAGGGGGATGCTGTTTTCTGTGACAGCTCCGACCATGCGTCGCTCTTTGACGGCGCCAGACTTTCAGGTGCGGAACTCATTCCCTATCTCCATCTGAATCCCCGGCATCTGGAACGGGCGCTGAAGCGTTCTGAGCACCCCGGCAAACTCATCGTCACTGACGGCGTATTTTCCATGGAAGGCAGTCTTGCTCCCGTAGATGAACTTGTCCGCCTCAAAGAGAAATACAACGCTCTTCTCATGGTGGACGACGCCCACGGATTCTGGGCAATAGGAGAAAAGGGTCAGGGAACTGCCGCCCTTTTCGGCGTCAGAGAGAAAGTGGATCTGCATTACGGAACTTTCAGTAAAGCTCTGGGCAGCACAGGCGGATTCTGTGCCGGAAACAAAGAGCTGATCACCTATTTGCGTTACTACGCCAGAAGTACATTTTTTTCCAGCGCCATGCCGGTGGGAACTGCGGCTGAAGTTCTTGAAAGTATCCGGATCTGCCGGGAGGAACCGGAACATCTTGAGCGCCTCACACGCAACCGGAAATTCTTCCGGAATGAACTTGAAAAAAGAGGATTTGACACATTGAACAGCCGTTCCGCCATCATTCCTCTGCTGGTGGGGAATGAAGAAAAACTTGGAAAACTCCAGAATGCCCTCTTTTCAGAGGGGATCTTCACCAATATCGGCACCACACCGGCAGTCAACGCCTCCCGCTGCCGTCTGCGGCTCAATGTCATGGCAACCCATACTTTGGAGCAGTTGGAGTCCGCCGCAAAAACCATTGAAAAATGGGGCAGAAAGCTGGAGATCATCTGATGGCAGATATTCTTATTACAGGGGCGGGAGGCTACATCGGTTCCAATGCGGCAGAATACTTTGTAAAAGAGGGATTTTCAGTCACAGGTACCATCCGGAACAACGCAGCAGAACGTTTCCTCAAAAGCGGTGCAAAAATACGGAAAGCCGATTTGTATGATTTTTCCTCTCTTGACGCCCTTTTTGACCAAAAGTATGACTATGTCATCCACATTGCGGCACTGGCAAGTGATACCGGGCGTGAAGAAAAGTTCCGTATTGCCAACTTTGAAGCGGTGAAACATCTGGCACAGCTTTCAATGAAACACGCTGTCAAACGCTTTGTTTACCTTTCCACAGCCGATGTTTACGGACTCCGGGACTTTCATGGGGAAAGTGAAGATCAGCTCACCTTTGACCGCAGTGTCAGAAATTTTTACCCCAAATACAAGATCAAATCTGAAGAATTTCTGCAAAGCACTCTCCCCCCGGAACGCTTTTCCTGTGTCCGCCCCTGCGTGGTTTACGGCAACGGAGATACCACCATCACCCCCCGCGCCATCGCTTTTCTTAAAAGTTCCCCTTTTGTCATCCACTTCGGCAAGTGGCGTGGAAAAAACCGCTGGCCCCTTGCCCATGTTGAAAATGTATGCCGCACACTCCACGGGGCGATGATACTTTCTCAAGCAGGAGGAAAAGGGGTGACAGTTCTGGATTCCCCCTTTACCACCCTTTCAGACTATTACCGTGAGCTGAGCCAAAAATACCTGCCTGAAAAGAAGATCAGAGAGCTTACGCTCCCCTTGTGGCTCATATGGGGACCGGCATGGATCTCCTCCACCTTTTCCGGGGAAAAACCTCTTTTTGATCCCACTCTTTACGCTCTTGACACCATTACAAGCAATCTGGATTTCTCCAACGCCCGGATGCTTGAATACTTGAAAGCCATTCAAAAAGAGGAATATAAAGGTTCATTATGATCATTGTCAATCCTGAAAAATGTCTGCGCTGCTCAAAGTGTATCAAAGATTGTATCGTGGAAGTCCTGAAAGCCGGTTCTGACGGCATCCCCTTTCTGGCTCCGGAACTTGAAAAATACTGTCTCAACTGCCAGCACTGTCTTGCCATCTGTCCGTCAGGCGCATTGAGCTGCCACGGAGTCACGCCTGAAATGTGTCCCGCTCCGGGAAAACGCCCTGCTCCTCAGGAGATGCTGAATCTGCTGCAAATGCGCCGCAGCTGCCGTTTATACAAAGATGAAAATCTCCCGTCTGACACCATGACGGCCTTAAAAAATGCCCTGGCATGGACTCCCACAGGATGCAATGTCCACAATCTCTTTTTCCGCGTCATTGAAGATAAGGAAGAAATGGCATTTTTCCGCGAAGAAACCTCGTCCATGCTGAAAAAGCTCATCAAAACAGGCATCATGTCTCTGATCTATCCCCGGTTCAAGCGCTATCTGGCTGAGATCATGGGGGGCAAAGATGTGGTCTACCGGAACGCCCCTCACATGATCATTGCGGCAGTCCCCCAAAAGGCTCCCTGCAAAGAGGCGGATCCATGGATCGCTTTGAGTTACTTTGACCTTTACGCCCAAAGTCTCGGCGTCGGCACCTGCTGGTGCGGATTTGCGGTCCATGCTTTCAAATGGAACAGAAAACTGAAAAAACATCTCCGCCTCCCTCCGGGATACCGGATCGGCGCCGTCATGCTCTTCGGCGCACCGGCGGTCAGTTACGCAAGAGCCACCAACCCCGTCAACTTCAACCTTGAGGAAGAAAAATGAAACTCCCCCGCACCTGCATCCCCTGCGAAAAAATAGAAAACGACGCCTATGACTGGTATGCCCGCCACGATGCTAAATTGGAAGAGGTCAAAAATAAACGTGCCGATATTGTTTTTATCGGAGACTCCATCACCCATTTCTGGAACAATGAAAACGGTATCGGCTATGGAGCAGATGTCTGGGAGGAGTTCTACGGCAGACGCGCCGTCCTGAATCTGGGATTCGGCTTTGACCGCACCCAGAACATGCTCTGGCGCCTTGACCACGGAGAAATGGCAAACCAGTCCCCCAAAGTGATCGTCGTCAACGCCGGGACCAATCAGTTTTCATACACGCCCAACTACTCAGGCGACACGCCGCAGGAGGCATTTGAGGGGGTGAAAGCACTTATTGAAAAACTTTCACTTCTTGCGCCTCAGGCAGAAATCATTCTGATGGCGCTTTTCCCCAGACTCCCGGAAGAGAAACAGCTTTGTATAAATGAACTCAACAAACTCCTGAAAGCCTATGCGGATTCATCTCAAAAAGAAAATCTTCATTTTCTTGACCTGACCGCAAAGTTTCTCTACCCTGACGGTTCATTCAATACAGAACTTTACCAAGACCGGCGCTGCCACCCCAACAGTGCCGGATACCGGATCTGGGCAAACGCCCTTGAACCATTTTTCAAGCCTCTCATTTGAAAAACACCTTGCATTTTTTTCAAGATAGTGCTATCTTATTAAGATTGCACCAAGTTGTTTCACCATCAGTTAAAAAATGGTAAAATGTGAAATTTTCTCAAACT
>JAGBWB010000368.1 GCA_017629975.1 Lentisphaeria bacterium | reverse complement strand
CTTCAAGAATTGAAACAGGATCTTCATGGCAGACGGGTTTATCCTGATAGCCTCTTGCAGAGTAAATGGTACCGCCGGGAGTGCCGGGGACTTTGCGGACAGGGACGCTCCGTCCCCACGGAGGAGAACGGTGCAGAACCGCCATCGGTTCTTCATGACCATGATTTTTCATGGCGTCAACAAGAACGCCGCAGTAGGTGGAAACACGCTGCTCGGTGGAAATGTTGCGGCAGAACTCAGGACCGTTGGTTCCTGTGTAAAGTTCGCCCCAGCAGATGCCGTTGCCGGAGTCCCCGGTCAGCATGTGGACATATTCAATACAGGGGGCCGCATCGCAAACGGCGTTGGCAGCTTCGGCGTAAAGTGCGAGGATCTCCGGCTGGTCAATACAGGGAGACCAATAGGCGACCTGACTGCGTCCGGCAAAATCGCACCGGGCGCCGCGCCACTCCGGATGATCCTGAAATGCCTTTTCCGGCAGGAATTGGGGTTCTCCTCCAAGGAAGGAACCTTTGAGCCCCAGGGACTGGAGGATCTCTGCACGCACATGCATGGATTCCAGATTCCGCTTGGCTGTTTCCTCCGGCAGATAGGCTTTGAGGGCACCCGGAACGTAGAATTTGAAGAATCCGGGGAATGCCGCCGTGTATTCGGGGTAGAAGTCATAGCCTTTGCACCAGACGCCGTTGTTTAAAAGCTGATGGCGGCTGCGTTCAAGCATGGAGCAGCCCAGATCAACATGGGTGAAGCCGGTTTCTGCGGCAACTGCGGCAAACTTCTTAAACTCTTCAGGCGGCAGAATGCCGTTGAATGCCGTGTAGCCGGAAAAAAGAATGACACGTTTGAACTCCATTTTTTCTCCTTTTGATTTGAAGTTGTTAACGATTGATCTTTACAATGAACCTCAGAGTCGTTGCCAGCTCATTGAGGATTTCGGGTATCTGTGAAGGTTCGGCAGTGTTTATAAGGGCGCTCGCTTTGGAAAGGATGCTGCCCAGAATTTCGGAATGGATGTGGCAATTGGTGCTGAGGGCAGGCAGCGTTTCAAGGAGAAAACGATCCGGCTCCCTTGCCGGATCAAGTGTCGCCTGTGCTGCGGAACGCAGAAATGGTATCCCGTAGCTGCTTTCCCCCAGAGTCTGCTGAATGGAGTCTGAAAGCCAGAAGCGCAGCAGCTCTTTGATTTTTTCTCTGTCATGAAAACTGTTGCGGAATGCGATCAACCCTGCTCCCAACTGTTTTTCCGCTGTCCCCAGCGAGGGCATGAAAACAGCTCCCGGAGTAAAAGAGATACCCTTTTCCCTGAAATAGTAGGCACTCTGCCGGAATCCTGAAAACATGGCAAGTTTGCCTTGTGCAAAACTTTCAATGGGATCAATGTTGTAATCCTCCACAAGGTCAAGTTCTCTGAGCAGTTCAGCATATTTGCAGCACGCTTCCACCGTTCCGGGAGCAGCTGTTTGTACCGGTTCCGGAAGTTTCGGGTCAAAGAAAATGCCTCCTGAAGCGTGGATGAAGTTGCTCCAGTGCTGAAAAGCCGGGGTGTAATTGATGATCCGTCTGCCGGAAAGAGTTTTGTGCAGCTGGCGGATCGCAGAGAAAAACTCCTTTTTGCCCCAGGTGTTTGTGGGGAAGGGGGTATTGGTTTTACGGAACAGCTCCGGATTGTACCAGAGTATCTGAGGTGAAAACATAATGGGGACAGCATAAAGTTTGCCGTTAAAACGGAAAGGCTCAAGGGATTCCATAAAGAAACGCTTTGCACTTTCCGGAAAAGTTTCTTCAAAAATCTCTGTCAGATCCTGATAGTTGCCAAGGCGTGAAAGAATGGTGAAAGATGAGAGTATTTCCACGCCGCCGTTCCGGAATACCTTCGTCATGTGAAGTTCAGGAAAGAGTGTGCGGAATCGCTGTATCTGTTCTGCTGAAAGGGCATTGATGAAGCTGCTGCATACCACGTTACGGGGCAGATTGCGCTCTTTATAGTCCGAGCTTACATAGGTTCCGCTGCGGGGACGGCTTTCCACGACGCCGCTTTGTTCCAGAGAGTCCAGTACCGTCTGCACCCGGGGCAGAGAACATGAAAAGCGTTCTGCAATGCTCCGCGCCCCGGGTAGTTTTTCCCCGGGACGAAGTTCTTTCTCAATAAGGTTGAGAATATAATCGTGCAATTCTGTCAGTACAGCCATTATTGTGATCCTTTACATGATTACTTCAATGTTAATATAATACAAAGAACTGATAATGTCAACTGATAATATCAGATTTTTTCAGCTTTTTTTATCTCCGGGAGGTGATATGAGTTGAAAATCTCACTGTGAAGAGTATATTTAATCAGAATCAACCAAGAAATCAAGGAGCCATTATGAAACCTTTTATTGATACCCACGCCCATTTGATCCATGGCGTAGATTGGGAACTTATGGATGAGATCGCCGCAAGCGGTCTTCTGGAACAGGCTTGGCTTATGCACTGTCCCTGTGTGTCAGACGATATTGCCTTTGCCGACGAGGAAGAAGTTCTGATGTGTGCCGAGCGCTATCCGGGAATGTATATCCCTTTCGGATTTATTGATCTGACCAAAGGGGCAAGCGAAGTGACTCGTCTGAAAGAAAAAGGATTTACCGGACTTAAAGCTATTTCCCCGGTGAAAAATTATGATGACGAATCCTTTTTTCCGGTCTATGCCAGAGCGGAGGAGCTGGGGATGCCCATTCTCTTTCATGTGGGGATCATTTCAAAAGGTTTCTGGCAGAAAATGTCAGTTCCCGGTTCTCCCGGTCCGGGGAAGATGAAACCCAATATGCTTGACACTATTGCCGATGCTTTCCCGCGTCTGCAGCTGATCCAGGGGCATCAGGGGGTGCCGTGGATCAACGAACTGTGGGAATCGCTCTTTTACTATCCCAATATCAGCTGTTCTGTCTGCGGATTGATCGACTATGAGTGGCTGATGCACAATCTGGACTCCAGATGTGCTGACGGCAGACTTTTTTCAGAGAAACTCATGTTCGGCGTGGATGGTCTCTACGGCAGCAGGCCCTACTGGCAGAATATGATCGATACGGCACGCTTCACAGAGGAGTTTTTCCTCAGGGTGGGACGGACCGCCCACTGGGGAAAAAGTGAAAGGGCATTCATGTCTGAAAGTGCTTCTGCTCTGGCAAAGAACTTTGGCGTATGATTTCTTTACTGTTCTTCAGGCGGAAGTTTATTTTCTTTATAAAGTCTGTGAACGGCAATGCTCATAATGGGCAGCAGTATCAGAATGAACATGAAGTAATATTTGTAGGTCGTCAACGGGACTCCTGAAGTATTCAGATGGGCAGCCGTTTTCAGAAACAGACTGCTCAACAGCATACCGGGGAGTCCTGCAAGAACACCTGTTCCCACAGCAAGAAGCATACTTGCCACCACCTGATCCTTGGGCTTGATGGTGTGGATGAAATATTGCGTCAGCGAAGTTGCCGCAGCCACTGCACAGCAGGGGCAGAAGATGAAAGGCAGAATGAGGAGCAGGGGATGAAAGTTCATGGGCAGGAGCAGCCACAGGAAGACGATGATGTAGTTTCCGTAAAATCCGGCGATAGCCATGCGCCTTCCTCCGAATCTGTCCGCAAGTTTTGAAAGCAGCACGCTTGAACCGATACTTGCGGCAAACTGCACCAGGGAATAGAGCAGTGCGGTACTGTCGTCAACACCGTAACCGCGCTTGAGAGTCAGCATTGAAATAGGAACCAGAAAAACCACGCTCATGTTGCAGATCATGCCGGCGATGATTTGACGGATAAGCACCTTGTTTTTCAGCAGAGGAGCGATTTCACAGAGCAAAGGACGCTTGGCATTTTCCATGATTTCCCCTGTCTCGCAGATCCTGCGGCAGAAGGTGGAACTGTAAATACCAAGCACAGTTCCTGCGATGATGATCCCGAAGAGCATCCAGACGGATTGATTGAATTTCAGACAGAGACTTATGATGACAAGGGCGGTCAGACCGCTTGAGTAGAAATAGATCCATGCTTTTGAAAGAAAACCGCCGATCTCTTTCTTTTTACAGATTTCCCCTACAAGAGGATTGCTCATCACAACACCTGCGGCACGGAATCCGTAAAAGAGAAAGGCGCCCAGCACGATGAGTATGGTTGCCAGAGTTTCACTGATAAAAAATGCCACAGGCGCCGCTGTCGCCACGAGCAGTGCCGCGATGTTGCGATAGACCCAGCAGTCAGCCTGAGTGCGGGCAGCTCCCCCTCTTGCGGTCATAAGTTTGCCCAAGGGCAGCAGCAGAAATCCGAAAAAGATCATTCCGCCCAGAATGGCGATCACATAATCCGGACTGTGGAGTTTGACGGCAAAGAGGATGAGAACTGTTTCTCCGAGGCACATATACGAAGCGCCGT
>JAGBWB010000367.1 GCA_017629975.1 Lentisphaeria bacterium | reverse complement strand
TGAATTGCGTTCACTCTGCCGTAAAAATCATATTTCAGGCATTTTTCTCATGCCTAACTGCGCCAATCCCACCACCTGCACTCTTTCGGAAAAGCGCAAAGATGAACTGGCTGAAATCATCCTCGCCCACAAGCTCACCCTTATTGAGGATGACAATACCGGAACTCCCCTCGCGGCCGCCTCAGATTACCACTCCATGTTCACAAGAGTGCCTGAGCAGACCATACATGTGTGTAACTCCACCATGGCACTCTGCAGCGGATTGCGGGTCGCTTTTGCCGCGTTCCCGGAGCAATTCCGCTCACGGCTGCTGGATGCCCTTTTTCATTTGAACATCAAAACCTCCTCCCTTGATGCTGAGATCATGACCGAATTGATCCTCAGCGGCAAAGGAAGGAAAATACTGGAGCAGAAAAGCGAACTTGCCATTGAAAGAAACAGTGTCTTTGATTCTGTCTTTCCGGGACAGCTTCCTCCGGGCTCTCCGGCGGCATTTTTCCGCTGGTTCCCCCTGCCCCGCCTGAAATTGAACGGCGTGGAGCTGGAGCGGGAGCTGATGCTGCGGAACATCAGCATCTACCACGCCCGGCGTTTCACAGTCAGCCGCAACCCGGGAGCTTTTCTGCGTTTTGCCATTTCGTCACCGGCAACTTTGGAGGAACTCAGAAAAGGCCTTGAAACTGTCAAAGAGTTTCTCTGTGAAAATGCCCTTTCTGAGTGAACTCCTTTATTTTCAGCAGCAGGTCACTTTGATGCCTGCATTTTCAAGCACACGGATCAGTTCAGGAATATCCGCCGCCTCAAGGATCCTGTAAGGCATGGCCGAAACAGGAGCCTCATCAAAAGAAGCAAGGGGAGCAGACACCATCTCTTCCCATGAAGCCGGCAGAGCGCTGAGTTTAACTTCTTTGGTGTAAGGAGAGATCACCGCCGCCAGAAGTGCCGGGATACAGCCGAATCCATGAGCTTCAATGGTCACTTTTTCAGAAGCGGCAACAGGTCCGATCAGTGTAAGAGCTTCAAGGATATCTTTAACTCTCTTGCCGCAGTAGCTTTCACCCCACATCATATAAAGTGAGGTAAAGTAGAAATCTGCACCGTAGTAATAGAAGAAGTCCTTGACCGGCATCTGTTCACAGGCCGTTGAGGCACATTCCCCCACACCGCGGTAGTCCAGACTGTAAAGGGCGTCTTCCTTTTCCGGCTCCCGCAGCAGAAGTTCGTCCGCGCAGTCAATGGAGGGAATGTAAAGCACCGTTTCCCCCTGGATCGGATTGAAATTGTAGTAAAGAGCTTTTTTTGCTGAACGGTGAAGCACCGCCATTACCCGTCCGGGTTCGGTTTCAAGCCCGAAACGTGAATAATTCTGGTGTGCTCCCTCGTGGAGAAAATAGCGGTAGATCAAACGTCTGACATAAGGCTCGTTTATCTGACCGATTCCCAGAAGCTTTGAAAGACGCTGTGCCAGCACTTCCCTTGCAGGAGTTTTTCTTTTCTTTTTCAGGGCAGCGGCTTTCTCGGCGGCAAGTTCATGGAGTTTCTTTTCCCCCTCAAGATTATACACATCACCGCCGGGGGCAGCATAAAGCTCCTCTTCAGCGCACAATGTGATCTCTGACTCATCCACCGCAGGCTCAGGCAAATTCGCACAGCGGCAGAAGAATTTGTATGCCTGTTCCCGCAGTTGTCCGGAAAGTCCGTGATGGCTGTCGCCGAGAAAATGCCCCAATTTTTCAGGAACACCCAGAAGCGTGTAGACTTTTCTCAAATCTTCCTCTGCTTCATCAAAGCCCCGGGGATCAAAGAAGTCATGCTTCTGCCCCAGCAGCATCAGAGGACGGGGTGCCGTCGCCATAAGGAAGTCGGAGTAATCCAACCCCTGTTTTGCTGCCAGAGGGGGGATCTGCTCCCAGTCTGTTGCCATTTCGTTTTCAACATTGTGGAGCCATGTGGTCACAGCGCTTGAGGGAGCAGCCCAGGCGACACGTTCATCAAGAGCAGCAAGCCAGATGGTGGTGGTTCCGCCGCCGGAGTTGCCGTGGGCGCCGATGCGGCTCGGATCGATCTCTTCACGGGATTCCAGATAGTCCAGGGCGCGAACAGCATCCCAGACATGCCATGAAAAGAGATCCTCACCCACAGGAAGAAGCTGTTTGCCGATGAGATTGTGCTGCTCTGTGGGGGAGAAACGGCACTCTTTGATCTGATTGAACTGTCGGCGCTCCCCCTGCCCTATGGGATCAAAGGTCAAAACGGCAAAACCGCTCTTGACCAGTCCGCGCATGGCGGTCTGGTAAACAGTATAAGCCTTTCCTTCATCACAGTGTCCGCAAAGGAAGAGGATCGCAGGGATCTTCCCCTCACGCTTGCGCGGCAGCAGAAAGTTGGCGCTGACGGTGTATCCGGGGCGACTCTGAAAAAGGATCTTTTCCAAAGTGAACTCAGGATACTCCAATACGCCGGTGGTCCGGGCATTTAAAGGAGTTTTTTCCGCCGGGGCATGAAAACATTTTTTTATTTTTTCTTTGAGAGATGCCACATGCTTTTCTGCATCAGCAGCATTTTTCAGCTGCCGGAGCTTTGCTGCTCTCTGCGCTCTGTGTTTACGGAATCTGTCAAGAAAAAAATCTTGAAGGGCATTGCCCTGAGTCATTGAGACCATAATTAACTTCCTCTTACTTTTTTATTTCGCGGATCTCTACATGATCGACCCATGCATTGCCCTTGGTTCCCTTACCGAGAGCGATGCTCAGGTACTCTGTCAGACTGCCTTTGCGCTTGGATCCGCATTGGGGACTTGTTTTGATCTTCATAGAGATCCGTGTCCAATCCATAGTGCCTCTGAGATAGGCCCGGGGCAGCCAGTGGACATTGCCGCCGCGTTCATCAAATCTGGCTCTGAGACCGCCGACACCGTCGGTGGCAAGATTTTCCAGTTTCACAAAATAACTGACAACATATTCGGTGTCAGGTTTCAGCTTGAAACGCTGCGTCACATCACTGACGCCCGCCTGAGTCAACTTCACGGAACGGCCGCCTGCAAGAAAAACTTTCTCATCAACGTGAAGGACTTTCTGCCCATACCAGGGTCCGATCCAGCGCCCGCTGCGGATGGGCACTTCAAAGTCGCCGTATTTAATGATATTGGTGCTGGGATCTTTACCGAGGAAACACCATCCCCATTTGTCAACTTCGTGGAAACGGCGCATAAAAGGATTCCAGGTATAGACTTCGCCTTTTTCATTAGAACGGGCACGGTGGCGTGAAAAGTTTATGGGGAACGCAGAGGAGCTGCCCTGCATACTTTTCCGGGGAAGTTTCACTTCAGCGATCCATTTTTTCCCTTTCACGATGGATGTTTTGATTTCTGCGTTACTGTTCCAGTCGGTCTTGAAAAGTCCCTTGACATTGTGATAATCGGTCACTTTTCCTTTGGAGTCGATCATCAGCTGGTAAAAGTTTGTCCGGGTATTATCGGGATTGAGGAAGATCTCAGAGGTGGAGTTCGCCCAGCGTCTGCCGTCATCGCTGGGATAATCGGTCGCCATGATCTTCTCTGTATCAGGCTCAAAGTTTTCAAATGCAAAGTAGAAATTTTCCTTGTCGTAAAGCATCTTCACAACGGTATTGACTTCAACTTTTCCTTTCCCGAAGCGGGTCAGATAGATGGGAGCGGCATCTTTCCATGCCTTATCGTTGAGTTTTCCGTCAATCGTGACAGGCGTTTTGGCTTCAGCGGCACTCATGCGCCAGCTGTCTTTCTGTTCAAGAGTTTCCATAAACTTCCGGCGCCGGTCAACGGCGGTTTTCCAGACTTCCCGTTTGACGAAACGGATCCTTTCAGCTTCCATGGAGTTTTTCGGAACTGCCGCTTCAGCAGCCTTGAGGTGACTTTCCATTCTCTTCATGACCTTTTCGGAGTAGCGTTTGGTCCAGATCTCAAAGTCAGGGATCATCACAGTTTTGGGACCTTCAGGCGTATCAACGCTGTTGCCCACAAGTCCCAGCCAGATTTTTTCAATTTCATCGTAAAAAGCGCTCATGGGTTTGGCGGCAGCGCCGAACAGGAGTTTATGGTGCTCAGCAAGAAGAGCTTCAATATCCAGATTGTTGTCCCAGAGTGCCTTGTAATAGACATACAAATTCAGATACTGGAACATGAAACGCTCCATGCCGACTTCAGCAAAAGCGCCGCAGATGTAGGGCGCCGCCTCTCTGTAATAACGGGCAACGGCGCGGGGGGCGTTTGAAGGAACTCCGGGATAAGAGCCGTGGGGATACTTGATCATATAGTTCCACAATCTCATGCGGCTGCCGGTGATTTTCCCCCACATTTTCACCCGTTCCATTTCTTTTTTGAAGATCTCTTCGTTGCCGCAGCTCCAGGGACCTTTGGGGCACATGACAAAGAGAAGATTTTCAGGCAGTTTGAAGCTGGGAGTCAGCAAAGTGGGATAATAGATCCACGCGGCGATATAACCGTAATCTTTCACATAGTTGGCGGCATCGACATAATAGCGCCACATGAAATCGCTGAGAGCTTTGTTGTTTCTTCCTCCAACATCGGGGAAACTTTTCCGGCATTTGGGGCAGCGGCAGGGATAATATCCGTCATCGGGAGTAATGTCATAAACAGGGATCTTCAGGTCAAGCTGACTGTGCCATCCCACATAGTTCGGTTTGTGATGATAGGGACGGATCCCCCGCTTTGAGGCGGGTTCTCCTTTCAGGAATGAAAGAGCGTCTTTATAGATCTCTTCACGGATCCCGCTGTTGAAACAGAGCTGATTCTGCATATCATTGCGGAACTCAAGCACAGATTTGCCCTGAGCATTATGGGCAAAGTATTCAGGATTGCTCTTGGCATAGCGGGGAATAAAACCCTGTTTTTCAAGACCGTGACAGCAGGGCCAGGTCCAGGAGTTGTATCTCATACGCATACGGTATTCCCGCATATTGAAAGGCTTGCCCAGCTCAGGGGGCATAGTCAGATGGCGGGGACGCCATGAAGAATAGGTACTGCGCTGCACTTTATCAGGACGGTCATAAATATTGATCTCAGGCAGTTTCCACTCCTGTTTTTTGGGAAGAACAGTTCCAAGTTTTCCGGGGAAGTAAAATCTGACACCGGCAAAACGCTCCAGAAAGTCATAAACGGCAAACAGCGTAGCACGTTCACCGCCGTCACCGTTGAATTTCATCTGTCTGACGGCAAGTTTCGGATCATCTCTGCCGATGACAAGAACATTGTTCCCGATGGTCTTGATAAAGAAGCCGTCACGGTCGATCTTATCAAGCTGAAGTCCGTTTTTCCGGGCAAGTTCCCGGTCTCCGATGATAATGGCGGAACATTTCCCGGAGGGTTTCTGTTGAACGGAGATCTTTGTGCCGTAAGCCTGCGAAAGAAGCGCCGCCGCCTCTTTTCCGGCATCTTTCGCCACCGGGGAAGCAGTGGGGGGGACAACGATCTCAAATTGGACTTTCCCGCCTGAAACCAGCGTCAGAAGCGGCTTTTCACCGATCTTGATGGAACGGGGGAGATCCGGTTGGAATTTGTAATTCAATTTCACCGCCGGAGCAGCTCCGGCACTCAGGCAGCACAACATGCATGCCAGCACAATATTTCTCAACATAAGCACCTCTCTTGAAATGAGTGACAAAAACAGAAACCGGATTAAATATAGCACCTGAAAAAAAGAATTACAACATATATTTTCTTGAAAAAATATATAATTCATGACATTTTCAAAGAAAAAAAGCGCCCGGAAGAATCCGGACGCCCTGAGCAGCAAAAGAACTTACTTGAAATATTTGACGATCTCATTGGCAAACATCATGTGTCCTGCCTGATTGGGGTGAACACTGTCGCAGAGATATTTGGCACGGTATTCAAAGGGGCCCATCTTTTTGATGATCTTTTCCATAGGCACCACAGTGCAGTTGTATTTGGCAGCGACTTCATAGACTGCCTTTGCCATATCATCCTGAGCATACCAGCGGGGAACGCCGGGGACGGTGGGGATAAGGACAATGGCAGTTTTTCCATTTGTCCTGGCAAGGAGGTGGGTGATCCAGATCTCAAGCTGCTTTTTGAAAAGCTCAACAGACTGGCCGCCGGAACGGTTGTTGTAGCCGATAAGCATGGTGGCGACATCCGGCAGCCCTTTGGTCAGATCCCGGTCAAGCCATGCGATGGAGTCTTTAGTCCGGGCACCGCCGACAGCGACACATTCACTTTTGATATTGGCATTGTTGAACTTTTTGGCAAGCATTTCACCGATAAGAACAGCATAACGTTTCTCAGTTGAGCGCAGACCGGTTCCCGCTGTGATGGAGTCTCCGAAACAGGTGATCAGCACCTTCTGATTGCTTTTCATCTTTTTGACGGCAAGAGAGAGATCCATCGCTTTTTTGTACTTGGCGTAATCATATTTCGGCGCGGCTTTCTTCAACAGCGCAAGATTGCGGACCTGGTAGGAAAAGGGGACGCGCTTGGCATTGCACCAGGTGATGCGCCAGGAATCGCCGAAAGAAAGGCTTCCCAGACGGGTCACAGGCATTTTCGCCCAGATGCCGGCGTTGTAGTCGCTGGAAGGCGACATGTCAGCAAAGCTGAAAGTATATTTTTTCCATTCTTTGCTCTTCAGCGGGAAATAGGCATGAGCCTGAAATGCTCTTGATTCGCCAATGGAAACGGTTCCCCATTCATTTGAGCCGTCGCCTTTGACTTCAAAGGAGATACCTTCGTAGAGGGCGTTGATATCTTTGCCGCCGTCAATGGGATATCCGTAATTGCCCAGACCACAGTAGGCACTTCCGGGAAGAAGTTTCACGGCAACGACCTTGCCGTTTTCTTTGACCAACTGCGCGAAATTCTGTCTCCTCCAGCAGCGGGCATCAAGGAATCCCTTCACCGGGATTTCTGACGCAGCCAGAGAGAAACCGAGGAGCGCGCCTAACAGAAACATCATCTTTTTCATCATTCGCCAACCTTTCTTTTTGTTGTATAATTTTCAGCCGGGATTTACCCCGGCAGCAAAGTCAATCAACTTTTTCCCGGGATTTGCTGAAGTTCGCAATAACATCGGCACCGGGAGCAGCACCGCAGTATGAAACCGCAGCAGCAACGGCAAGTCCGGCAATAAATCCCGGAATGATCTCATAGATCAAGGTCCACTGCATAAAGAGATACCAGCAGATATCCACCGCAAATCCGGCGAGGATCCCGGCAAAGGCGCCCCAGTAAGTCAGGCGTTTCCAGTAAAGTGCCAGAAGTATGACAGGACCGAAAGCGGCGCCGAAAGCCCCCCAGGCACAGGAAACAAGAGCCATCAGCCCCTGACATTGAGGACTTGCCGCAATGCAGTAGGCGACCAATGAAATGATGACAACGATGCTCCTGCCCGCCCAGAGCATCTCTTTTTCAGAGGCCTTTTTGCGTATGATGGGTTTGTAAAGATCTGACGCAAAGGCAGAAGAAGAAGCAAGAAGCTGGGAATCTGCTGTACTCATGGCAGCGGCAAGAATCGCCGAAAGAGTGATCCCCCCCAGAAACACAGCTGAAACAGTCAGACCGGTAGCGCTCCCCACCTTGTCAAAAACACTGCGGATCATATTGATGAAGACCAGTTCGGAGCCATTCTGAGCAATGAGGATATCACCCAGATATTTTCTGCCGACCAGTCCCACGGCGCAGGAAGCGGCAAGGATCAGCACAAACCAGGTGCAGCCGATGATACGGGATTTTCTCATCTCCTTTTCATCTTTCACTGAAAAGTAGCGGATCAGGATATGGGGCATACCGAAATATCCGAGTCCCCAGCCCAGACCGGTGACGATATCACTGCAGCTTTTCCAATCCGCCTTTCCTGTTGAAAGGAAATTCCAGTAATTCTCAGGAAGATTTGCCGCAGGCGCAACAAAGTTTTCACAGCTCATGATCACACCGCAGGCAATGGGGACCAGCATCAGCGCCGCCAGCATAAGCATTCCCTGAAAGAAATCGGTCCAGCAGACGGCACTGTATCCACCGAGAAAGGTGTAGACCACAATAACGACAGTTGAAACGATCATGGCGGCCTTGGGATCAACTCCCAGCACGGTATGAAAAAGAGTTCCGCAGACATAAAGACTTGCCGCAGAGTAAATACAGTAGGTCACCACAAAGACAATGGCAGAAAGCACCATGATCTCTTTGCGGCCGGAACAGAAACGCCGTGTAAGAAACTGAGGAATGGTGATGGCATCGCCCGCAACAATGGAGTAACGCCGCAATACCGGAGCAACTGTTGTCCATGCGGTCACAGTGCCGATCAGAAGTCCGATAGCGATCCAGACCTGCCCCATACCCAGGAGATAAATCGCCCCGGGCAATCCCATAAGGACCCAGGCGCTCATATCCGAAGCTCCTGCGGAGAGAGCTGAAACCCAACCATTCATCATTCTGCCGCCGAGAAAATAGGATTTCTCAGATCCGGATTTTTTTCTTTCCCGGATGAAGAAATAGACACCGATCCCGAGAACCAGCAGCAGATACAACCCCATTGCGAAAAGTTCAGGCAATTTCATGTAAAAAGATAAACTCCTTTGAAATCTATAGTTAAAAAAAACTCTCCGTAATATAGCATAAAAATGCAGAAATTTCAAGTACACGGCAGAAGTCAGAAAAAAACTCTCACCGTATCATCAAAACGCGATTGAAATTTTTTCTCAGAGTAAAAAACAGTTTTTTCCTGCTTGTAATACACGCCTTTCTGTGCTAAATTATGAAGATGTACAATTTACTGTAAGATCAGTCAACTTTCGGAAAAGATATTTATGAAGATCGCCATTTGCATAAAACAGGTTCCGGGGACCACCGCCGTTGAGGTGGATCCTGTGACCGGAACATTGAAACGGGATGGCGTGGAGTCCAAACTCAATCCCTGCGATCTCTACGCTCTGGAAACCGCTCTGCGGCTCAAAGAATCCTGTGGTGCCTCTCTTACCGCCGTGACCATGGGGCCGCCTCAGGCGCAAAGTATCCTGCGCGAAGCCTTTATGATGGGAGTCGATGAAGCACTCCTTGTGTCGGACCGGAAATTTGCAGGTGCCGACGTTCTCAGCACCAGTTACACCCTTGCTCAGGCTCTTGAGTGTGCCGGTCCCTTTGATCTCATCATCTGCGGCAGGCAGACCACTGACGGCGACACCGCCCAGGTGGGGCCTGAACTGGCTGAACTCCTGAACATTCCCCATGCTGCCAATGTGACAGAAATCCATTCTCTTGATGCCGGGAAGCTCAGGGCGACCATGCTCCTCCCCGGAAGTTTTATGCAGATTTCCATGAAACTTCCGGCGTTGATCTCTGTTGACGAAACCATCGCCGAACCGCGACTGCCCTCCTACAAACTGAAACTTGCAACGGCAGACCGTGAAATAAAAGTGCTTTCTCTCAAAGACTTTGCCGATACGGATGAAAATCATTACGGTCAGAGCGGCTCCCCCACCCGGGTGATCCGGGTGTTCCCCCCGGAACACAACACCCGGCAGGAGCGTTGGGAGGGCAGCGGCAAAGAGTGTGCCTTGCGCCTTGCCGCATTTCTTGAAGAGGGCAAATTTCTTCAGGATCCGAGGTGAAATATATGAGCAGAATAATCATACACAACGAAAAAGTCCGGAATGTTTCCGGAGTGGTTCAGGTTTGTCCTTTCGGAGCCATTGAAGTTTCGGGAAACACTCTTTCCATCAATGCGGTGTGCAAGATGTGCCGTCTCTGCACCAAACGCTACCCTGAAATCTTTGAGTTCCAGGAAAGTTCCATGCCGCAAATCGACAAATCACAATGGCAGGGCATCGCTGTGACAGCGGAACTGACCGGAAAAAATGAACTTCATCCGGTCACTCTTGAACTTCTGGGCAAGGCAAGGGAACTTGCCTCTAAAGTCAATCAGAAAGTCCTTGCTTTCATCGCAGGCTCCGATGTGGAAAATGCAGCAGACGAATTGGTGCGTTTCGGGGCTGACGAAGTGGTGATCTATGATGACAAAGCCCTTGAGCATTTCCGGACGGAGCCTTACACTGCCGCTCTTGAAGACTTTATCAACTTGCGTCACCCTTCTGTGGTCCTTGTGGGCGGTACCGTGACTGGCAGACAGTTTGCCCCCCGGGCGGCGGCAAGATTCAGAACCGGTCTGACAGCTGACTGCACCGTGCTTGATATCAAAGAAAACAGCGATCTGGAACAGATCCGCCCGGCTTTCGGCGGCAACATCATGGCACATATCAACACCCCGAATCACCGTCCCCAGTTTGCCACGGTGCGTTACAAGATCTTCCCTTTCCCGGAAAAAGCACTTTCGCCGTCAGGCGTCAAGACCTACCGTCATCTTGCTCCGGAAAAGCTCTCTTCAGCCATAACCGTTGAGGGGATCGCTCCACTTCCCGAGGAACAGGGCATTGAGGAAGCTCAAGTCATCATCGCCGCCGGAAAGGGCATCAAGCGTCAGGAGGATCTGCAAATGATCCGTGATCTTGCCGAAGCGCTTCACGGCAAAGTGGCAGGTTCCCGCTGTCTGGTGGAAGCCGGGTGGCTCAACCATAAACAGCAAATCGGTCTTTCGGGAAGAACTGTTGCGCCCAAATTGATCATCTGCTGCGGGATCTCCGGTTCCGTTCAGTTTGCCGCAGGCATGAAGGGATCAGAGAAGATCATTGCCATCAACAGTGATCCCAACGCCTCCATCTTCAAGATCGCCCACATCGGCATCGTGGGGGACATCTATGAGGTGATCCCTGCGCTGCTGAAAAAAATCCGGAAAGGAAGAGCCTGATGAAAAACTTCACCCAGCTTGATGCAAAACATATTGCCGAACTTGAAAAGATCGCTTCAGAAGTCCTGACCGGTTCTCAGATACATGAGGACTACTTTCACGATGAACTTGCGGGAGTCCCCCACCCTCCTGAAGCCGTGGTGCGTCCCCGTTCCACAGCAGAGGTTTCGGCTGTGATGAAATATGCTTACGCCAACAACATCCCCGTTACCCCCAGAGGTCAGGGAACCGGACTTGTGGGCGGCTCCGTATCTCTTTACGGCGGCATCATGCTTGATATGACCGCCATGAACAGGATCCTTGAGATCGACCGGGAAAATCTGACCATGACCGTGGAACCGGGTGTTCTTCTTATGGAGATCCCCCCCGCCATTCAGGGCATGGGACTCTTTTATCCCCCGGACCCCGGCGAAAAGAGCGCCTCCATCGGCGGCAATATCAGTACCAACGCAGGAGGCATGCGGGCAGTGAAATACGGTGTTACCCGGGATTATGTCCGGGGACTTGAAGTGGTCCTTGCCGACGGCAGAGTCATGGAACTGGGCGGCAAAGTTGCCAAAAACAGCTCCGGCTACAATCTGCTTCAGCTGATCGTCGGCAGCGAAGGGACTCTTGCCGTTGTGACCAAAGCCATCTTGAAACTGATCCCCCTGCCCCCTAAGGCGGTAAGTCTGCTGGTGCCTTTTCCCTCCCTTGCTCAGGCGATCGGAACGGTTCCTGAGATCATAAAGTCCAAAAACACTCCCACTGCCGTTGAGTTCATGGAACGCGCCGTCATTCTGGCGGCAGAAGAGTTTCTGGGGCGCGCCTATCCCGATAAAAGCGCCGACGCCTATCTGCTGCTGACTTTTGACGGCAATTCAACTGAAGAGATCGAAAAGGCTTATGAGGAGGCAGCTCAAATCTGTCTTGCCAACGGAGCACTGGATGTGCTTATTTCCAACACACCTGAGCGCAACGAAGCCATCTGGAAAGCCCGGGGCGCCTTTCTTGAGGCGATCAAAAGTTCAACCACTGAAATGGATGAGTGCGACGTGGTGGTTCCCAGAAGACTTATTGCGGATTTCATCAACTACTCCGCGACTCTGGAAGAGCGTTTCGGCATCCGCATCCGCAGTTTCGGACACGCAGGCGACGGCAATCTTCACATCTACATCCTGCGGGACAAACTCTCTCAGCCGGAGTGGGAAAGCAAATTGCAGCAGGTCTTTGACGCTCTCTATGCCAAAGCCTTTGAAATGGGGGGACAGGTTTCAGGAGAACATGGCATCGGCTATGTAAAACGCCCGTTCCTGAAGGAATCCCGGGGCGAAGACCAGCTTGAGCTGATGGCGGCGGTCAAACACGCCTTTGATCCCAAAGGTATCTTGAATCCGGGTAAAGTATTCTGAAATCTGAGGAAAGTCCCATACCATGTCTGAAATAAAAATACCATGCGGCAGAGGATTTGTTTCTGCCCGTATCCCGGAGTCTGAACTGCTGGGCGTTTTTCATGCGGCACTTCCCCCGGCTGCATCTGACCCGGAGTCGGAAGTGGCGCGGGCATTGCGGGAGCCTGTCAACTCCCCTCCCCTGTCGGAATTGGCACGAGGCAAAAAAAATGCGGTGATCATCATCAGCGACCACACCCGTCCTGTTCCCAGCCGTCACATACTGCCCCTGATGCTTGCGGAGCTGCGCCGGCACAATGCCGCCATTGAGATCACACTTCTGGTTGCCACCGGATTCCACAGGCTCACCACTGAAGCGGAACTCCGCGCCAAAGTGGGCGATGAGATCTTTGAAAAAGAAAAAATCGTTGTTCATGACTCAAGTGCAAGCTCCATGCTCCGTCCTTTGGGGGTTCTCCCCTCCGGAGGAGAGCTGATCATCAATAAACTTGCTCTTGAAACGGAACTTCTTGTTTCTGAAGGTTTTATTGAACCTCACTTCTTTGCCGGATTTTCCGGAGGACGCAAAAGTGTCCTGCCCGGTATCGCCGCAAGAGAAACGGTCCTTGCCAACCATTGTGCCGAATTTATCGCCCATCCCCGGGCGCGGACCGGCTCCATTCCCGGAAACCCCATCCATGAAGATATGCTCTTTGCGGCCAGAGCGGCAAAACTCGCCTTTATTGTCAACGTGGTCATAGACAAGGAAAAAAAGATCGTCAAAGCCTTTGCCGGCGAAGTTGAAGCCGCTCACGCCGCCGGATGCGCTTTTCTGAAAGATCTGGCAACTGTGACCGTTCCTGAATCTGATATCGTCATCACCGGAAACGGCGGTTATCCCCTTGACCAGAATCTTTACCAGTCGGTCAAAGGCATGACCGCAGGTGAAAGCGCCGTCCGTCAGGGGGGTGTTATCATCATTTGCGCCTCCTGTTCCGACGGCCACGGCGGGGAGTCTTTCAGAAAAACTCTTGCTGAAGCCCCCTCCCCTCAAGCGGTTCTGGAACAGATCCTCAAAGTTCCAAGGAACAAAACGATCCCCGATCAATGGGAGTCGCAGATCCTTGCCAGAGTCCTCTGCAAAAGTTCTGTCATACTGGTTTCCCCCGATATAGATCCTGAACTCCCCCGCTCCATGCATCTGAAGCATGCATCAACTCTTGAAGAGGCTCTTGCACAGGCCCGGAAATTATGCGGCAGGGAACTCCCCCGGATCTCCGTCATCCCTGACGGCGTTTCTGTTATTGTCACATCCAAATAAAATATATCAAATTGTCACATCCAAATATAAAGGAAAGGAAAATTCAAAAAAATGGTTGTTTGGCTGACAAATATACTTCTGGGTATTCTCGGAGGTGTCATGCTCTATTACGGAGCAGAATTTCTGGTCAAAGGCGGTGTTTCCATCGCCTTGAAGTTCAAAGTATCGCCCCTGGTCATCGGATTGACTCTGGTCGCATTTGCCACCAGCGCTCCCGAATTGGCAGTCAGTATTGACGCCTCATTGAAAGGTCACGGAGATGTGGCAATGGGCAACGTGGTTGGCTCCAATATCTGCAACATCGCCCTCATTCTGGGACTTTCAGCCCTCATCGCGCCTCTGCCCATCAATAAGAAACTGCTGAAACTGGATATGCCGCTGATGATGGCGGCCTCGTTGCTTCTGCTTCTCTTTTTCTGGCTCAACAACGGCGTCAACCGCTGGCAGGGTGCCTTACTTTTTGCCGGTGTCGTGTCATATACAGTCTGGTCCATTTATTCCTCCCGCCAAGAGGGTGTTTCAGAAGATGACGGCGGAGATGAAGTGGAAATCAAAGAGGTCAATACATTTCTTTCCATCGGACTTGTCATTGCCGGACTCCTGACGCTGGTCTTCGGTGCAAAATTTTTCGTGGGCTGTGCCGCCTTTATTGCCACCAAACTGGGCGTCCCTGAGGCTATTATCGCCCTGACCGTTGTGGCATTCGGCACAAGCCTGCCCGAACTTGCCACCTCTGTGGTGGCGGCTCTCAAGCATGAACAGGATATCGCCATCGGCAACGTGGTGGGTTCCAACATCTTCAACATCCTCTGCATCATGGGTATCGCCCCCATGATCAAACCTGTTGCCGCTCAGGGGATCACTTTCCTTGACATGGGACTTATGATCGGCATTGCAGCGCTGCTCTGGATCATGATGATCTTCGGCAAAAAAATCAACCGTGCAGAGGGCGCATTGCTGTTGGTGATCAATTTCCTCTATGTGGGATTTCTGGTTTACAAAGTTCTGTAACACAGCATTCCATTACGGTGAAAGACTTCCTTGCTCCTTTACGGACAGGGAAGTTTTTTTTACCCGGATAAAATTTGACTTGAGCCGTAAAACATGCTATGTTATAGAGGATCCATTTCAACGACTCAGGAGTTTTTTGCCGGATGCTTCAGCAAATCATCACCCCCGAAAGGGAAATTTTTTACGCAGGAGAAAGTGTCACTGTTGAACTTCTCAACATTCCCGACATTCCCGGCAAAGCCGTATTCAGATGCAATCTGCTCCACGCCGGACAACGGCGGAATGAAATAATCTGCCGCCATGAAACAGGGGCCGCATTGAAAAATCTTGACTGGAGCGACATTGAAATTCCGGGGAGCGGCCCCAGACGCTCCATCACTCTGCCCTTACCGGATGTGGGGATTTTTGAGGGGAAGTGCTGTTTCATCCCCCAAGACGGTTCGCCTATCATCTGGAGCCGGGGAGAAAATGCAAGATTCAAAGTTGCAAGTGCCTCTTCCATTGCCGGGATCACCATCTACGCCGCATTCGTCAGGCAGTTCGGCACAAATTTGCATAAGGAACGGACACCTGCGGAACCTGAAGCTCTTTCCCGGCTTCAGAAAGAAGGCTATACCTTTCTGCCTCCCTCCGGAACATTCCGGCAGCTGAAAAATCAGCTTGATCATATTTTCGGCACCCTCAAATGCCGTATACTTCAGCTTCTGCCCATCCATCCTGTGCCCGCTGAATATGGACGCATGGGCATATACGGCAGTCCATTCGCCGCATTGGACTACTTTGCCGTTGAACCGGCACTCGGGGAATTTGATACAAAAGTTTCCCCTATGGAACAGTTTGAGGAACTGATCGATGCCGTCCACGCCCGGCAGGGCAGAATCTTTATGGATATTCCCGTCAATCATACAGGGTGGGCATCAAAGCTCCAGCAGGAGCACCCGGAATATTTCGTCAGAAAAGAAGACGGAACCTTTGAAAGTCCGGGAGCGTGGGGGATCATCTGGGAAGATCTCTGCAAACTGGATTATTCCCGTAAAGAGGTGGCAGAAACAATGGCGAAAGTCTTCCTTTTCTGGTGCCGCAAAGGGGTGGATGGGTTCCGGTGCGATGCGGGATATATGGTTCCGGAAAAAGCGTGGGACTATATCGTTGCCCGGGTGCGGAATGCTTTCCCCGACACAACATTTCTGCTGGAGGGATTGGGAGGACCTCTGGAAGTACAAAACGCTCTTCTCAAACACTCCGGTTTGGACTTCGCCTATTCAGAGATGTTTCAGAACTACTCCCGTCCGGGGATCGAATACTGTCTGCAACACATGATACACAGCGCCGCCCGGGCAGGCAATCTGGTCAGCTTTTCAGAAACTCACGACAACGACCGTCTTGCGGCATCGGGAAAAGTTTTTGCAAAACTCCGTTTCATGGTCTGCGGACTTCTCAGCACCAACGGCGCCTTCGGTTTCGCCAACGGCGCTGAATTTTTCGCAGAAGAAAAAATAGATGTCCACGGCAATGCTGCACTGAATTACGGAAACAAAGATAATCTTTCTCCTCTCATCAGCAGGATCAATGAACTTTTGAGCACCCATCCTGCTTTCACCGGCAACTCCCGTCTTGCCTGTGTCACACAAAGTGACGGCGAAGCCATGGCTGTGCTCCGCAGCGATCCGGAGGGCACTTCAAGAGTTTTGGTGCTGCTGAATCTTGACTGTCATGCAAATACTTATGTCAAATTCCCCGGCTCTCTGCCAGACTCCGGAAAAGATCTGCTGAGTAACATGCCAGTCAGCTTCAACCGTCACGGCGAGACCCTCGGACTTGAACTTTCTCCCGGGACGGCTCTTGCCGTTGAACTTGATAAATGCCGCTGCTGCGACTTTGCACAGCTCCAACAGATCAAAGCCATGGAAAAAAAGGCTTTAAGCGCCTGCAGCGGCGGTAAGACCGGAACCATACCGGAACACTCATTCACCGATTCCCCCTGGCTTTTTGCCAGCGAAGCAACAGGAGTTTCACCTGCTCCCCTGACGGTTTGGGAAGGAGGAAAAGATCACAACAGGATCGTTCCGCTCCCCTGGGGAGATATGCTTTTTGTCACAAGCGCCGCACCTTTCCGCTGCCGGATCCCTGAGCTTGGAACAGGATTCATCAGCAGCGTTCCCATGAAAGACGGGACCTCCGGGGCCTTGCTGGTCCCGGCAGAAAATCCCCTGCCGGTCAGACGCTCTCTGACGCTTCTTTTTGAATCTTTTGCCGATCAGAAGTGCGTCAAATACACAGGTGAACTCTGCCAGCTGCCCCGGTATGACAAGTTTTCGTTCCGCAAAGAATACAGCAGAAAAGAGGTCATTGAACGCAAACTTCAGGCATTCGGTTCCAATGATACAGCTTCCTACGCCCTTTTCCCGGCATCATGGGGGAATTTTTCAAGCAAATATGAATCCTTTCTTGCCGTCAACGATGACGCGGCGCTTCCAGTTGACCGTTACTGCATGTTCACCGGACTCAACATCTATCTGGTGGTTGAAGGATACTCCGTAAAAGTCGACAGCAAAAATCTTGTTTCCTTTGCGCCTGAGAACGAAAACGGCGGCGTATGGCATTTTGATGTGCCTGCCGGAGCAGGCAGAAGCATGGCGCTGAAAATAAGGTTCCGTTTTGCATTTTCCGGAGATGCCATGCAACTTGAGTTTCACCGCCCCCACTGTTCCGGCGTCCCTGACTCCACCCCCGCAGCGCTCATTCTGCGCCCGGATGTGGAAGACCGAGTCAACCATCAGGTGACCAAAGCAAGCACCGGTCCTGAGTGGCAATTTCCCGCCGCCCTTGAGGATCTTCCCCAAGGATTTGTTTTTGCTCCCGGAAAACGGAAACTCAAAGTGGAAACAGACAAAGGCTCCTGGCACTCTGAAAGAGAGTGGCACTACATGTGTGATCTTCCCGCTGAACGTTATTACGGTCTGGAAGATAAAACCGACCGTTTCAGTCCCGGCTATTTCCACGTCCCCCTGAAAGAAAATGAAAGTTTCACTCTGAGCGCCTCTGCGGTTTCTTCATCTCAGTGCAGCTGGCTCCCGGACTCCGGAATTTCTTCTGATCCTCTTATTGCCGCCATGCGCCGTTTCGTGGTGAAACGGGGAGAATTGAGTACAGTCATTGCGGGGTACCCCTGGTTCCTTGACTGGGGGCGTGATACCCTCATCGCCCTGCGGGGGCTGCTGAAAGCGCCGGAGTTCCGGGAAAAATGTAAAAATATCATCCGCGCCTTTGCCGCTTTTGAAGACCGCGGCACGCTCCCCAATGTGCTTCTGGGGGGGAATGACTCCAACCGGGAAACCAGCGACGCTCCCCTCTATCTCATTATCGGCATCAGGGATTACATCGCCGAAACAAATGACCGCAGGATCCTTGAGGCGGATTGTGGAGGAAGGAGACTTTCAGAAGTGGCAGACTCCATCATAAACCATTATATTTCAGGGACTCCCAACGGTATAAAGATGGATCCGGAAAGCGCCCTTATCTTCAGTCCTTCCCACTTCACCTGGATGGACACAAACTTCCCCGCCGGGACGCCCAGAGAGGGGTACCCTGTTGAAATACAATCCCTCTGGTATGCGGCCCTTAAATTTGCAGGTCAAGAAGAACTTGCCCAGAAGCTGCAAAGCTCCATTGAAAAATATTTTTTCCCCCCGTTCTGCCAGGGTGCTTCTGACTGTCTTCACTGCGGCAGCGGCACGCCGGCATCACAAGCTGTTCCCGATGACCATATCCGCTCCAACGCCCTGCTCCTGATCACCATGGGGGCGGTGAAAAATCCATACCTGTGCCGGAAGATCATTGAAAGTTCGGCACAGCTCCTGACCCCGGGAGCGCTCCGGAGCCTTGCGGACCGGAAGGTCACTTATCAACTGCCTGTATGGTACAACGGCAGACTTCTCAACGATCCGGAGTTCCCCTACTGCGGCACCTATGCAGGGCCCGAAAATGAATCCCGCAAAAAGGCCTATCACAACGGAACCGCCTGGGGCTGGACATTCCCGGCATACTGTGAAGCGCTTTTCTGCTGCGGCGGTCCGGCACAGAAAGAAAGAGCACTGAGTCTGCTTTCTTCATGCGCGGAACTCTTTGAACGGGCTGTTCCGGGGCAGCTTTCAGAAGTGGCAGACGGCTCCGCGCCCCATCTTGCAGGCGGCTGTCCCGCCCAGGCCTGGAGCGTAACAGAGCTTTTCAGAGTAAGGGAAATCCTGCAAAAATCCTGAATGCCCTTGAAAAAAAGCGTTTTCCGGGTTATATTATAAAAATAATTATTATAAACAACAACTAACGAAGACTGTAAATATATGGCTGAACTCAGTTTAATCAGAAATTTCTGCATCATCGCCCATATCGACCATGGCAAATCCACCCTCGCCGACCGTCTGCTGGAAATAACCGGCACCGTGGCGGCACGGGATCTTCAGGAGCAGCTTCTTGACGGAATGGATCTGGAACGGGAAAGAGGAATCACCATCAAATCCCATCCGGTGCGGATGAAATATGACCCCGGCGACGGAAAAACCTATGAACTCAATCTTATTGACACTCCCGGACACGTGGACTTCTCATACGTAGTTTCCCGTTCACTGGGAGCCTGCGAAGGAGCCATCCTTCTGATCGACGCCACACAGGGCGTTCAGGCTCAGACGGTCGCCAATGTGGAACTGGCTTTCAAACAGAATCTTCATGTCATCCCGGTGATCAACAAGATCGACCTGCCGGCTTCCAATCTGGAACTTTGTTACGAGCAGATGGAAGAGATCCTCGCCCTGCCCCGTGAAGAGGCGCTCTGCGTTTCAGGCAAAACCGGTGAAGGCGTGAAAGAACTGCTGAAAGCCATCATTGAAAGAGTCCCCCCGCCGACCATCCCCGAACCTGCCGACGGCACCAATGCCCTTATCTTTGACTCTTATTATGACGCATTCCGCGGCGTAGTCAACTATGTCAGGGTCAGCTCCGGCTCCTTCAAGCGGGGGACCCGGGTGCGTCTTTTCAGCAACGGTATTGAAAGTGAATTGAAAGAGGTGGGATTTTTCAACCCTTCCATGCACGCCGATGCAGAACTTACCGCAGGTTCTGTGGGATATGTGATCCCCAACCTGAAAAGTCCCGCCGATACCAAGATCGGTGACACCATGACCGATACGGCAGACAGCTGCAAAGAGCCGCTGCCGGGATTCCGTGAAGCAACCCCCATGGTCTTCAGCGGAATTTATCCCATTGACACTGCCGACTACGATCAGCTGAAAGCCAGCATGGCAAAACTCCAGCTCAACGATGCCGCGTTCCAGTATCAGGCAGAAAGTTCTGCGGCTCTCGGTTTCGGGTTCCGCTGCGGATTTCTGGGATTGCTCCATATGGAGATCATCCAGGAGCGTCTGCGCCGGGAGTACAACATGGACATTATCGCAACTTACCCGTCAGTGATCTATCATGTGTTCCTCAAATCCGGCGAAAAAATCAATGTGGACAACCCGGTGTTTCTCCCCGATCCCTCCACCATTGAGCATATTGAAGAGCCTATGATCAAATGCCGCATCATGACCCCCTCCACCTACATCGGCGACGTGATGAATCTGGTCATGAGCAAACGGGGACTTTGTTCCGATACTCAGAGCATTGATGCCGATCATGTTATCATTACGGCAGATATGCCCATGCATGAGATCCTGATCGACTTCCACGACAAGCTCAAATCCATCACCCGCGGTTACGCAAGTATGGATTATGAACAGGCGGAGTATCAGAGCTCCAAATTGATCAAACTTGATATTCTTGTCAATGGTGAACCTGTGGATGCTTTCAGCTCCATCGTTCACGAAAGCATGGCATACGAGCGGGGACGCCAGATCGCAGAAAGACTCAAAGATGCCATTCCACCCCAGCTCTTCCAGATCGCCATCCAGGCGGCGGTGGGGGGCAAGGTCATCGCCCGCGAAACGATCCGTCAGCTGCGGAAAAACGTTCTTGCCAAATGCTACGGCGGCGATATCACCCGTAAACGCAAACTCTTGGAAAAACAGAAAGAGGGTAAGAAGCGGATGAAGTTGATCGGTCAGGTC
>JAGBWB010000366.1 GCA_017629975.1 Lentisphaeria bacterium | reverse complement strand
GAATCGGAAACTGAACTCCCCTTTTCCCCTTGTCACGGCGTAGTTTAACGAAGCCGGAAAACCTTTTTCAGTAACGCTTTTCATTTTTGAGTTCTCAAAAATAAAAAGCGGTCTGTAAAAGTCTTTTGTAAAAAAATATTTTACCTACCCGTGAAGGGAACAGATCCTTCCGGGAAAAAAGCCTCAGGCGGTGTAAATGGCGGTGTAAATGGCGGTGTAAACTTGAAATTTGGCGGTGTAAATGCTATATTAAGTCTACCAGGAGAAATAATATGGATTATCAACCCAATTTTACTGTTTCACCGCAAGCGGTTCTGATGGTCGCAGAGATTTCAAAACTGCTTGAGCGCTATGATATCGTTTTGAAAGCGAATGAAAATCTTAAATTGCGCCGCATCAACAAGATAAAAACGATTCAATCAACTTTGGCGATTGAATGCACTACTCTCTCTGAAAAACAGATCACAGACATCATCAACGGGAAAAAAGTCATCGCCCCGTTGAAAGAGATCCAGGAAGTCAGGAACGCGATTGCAGCTTATGACCTTTTTTCTGAACTTGATCCCTTTTCTGTATCTGACCTTCTGAAAGCACACAGGGTCATGATGAATGCCCTGATCGATCTCCCCGGACACTTCCGCAGCGGAGGAGCCGCTGTTGCTGACGGGCAGCAAATCCTGCATATTGCTCCGCCTGCTTCTCTTGTCCCCGGAGAAATCCAAGCCCTTTTCCACTGGCTTGTTTCATCTCCCGATCATTGGTTGATCAAAAGTTCTGTCTTTCATTATGAGTTTGAATATATTCATCCGTTTGCAGACGGAAACGGCAGACTGGGAAGATTATGGCAGTCTCTGATTCTGACCAGACTGCATCCGCTTTTTCAATATCTTCCCATAGAAACCATGGTTCACGGCAATCAGCAGCTTTATTATCAGTCCATCAACGCCAGCAGTACCGCCAATGATTGCGGGATCTTCATTGATTTTATGTTGAGGGAAATTCTGAACGCATTGAAACTCCACACCTCAGGCGATGTAAATGGCGGTGTAAATCCGGTGCTGGACTTTATCATCTGTCACCCCGGATCCAGAACAAAAGAAATCTCCGGATCACTGCAAATTCCTTTGCGGACACTTCAAAGAGAGCTGAGCCGCCTCAAAAGTTCCGGGATGATAGAATTCCGGGGAGCTCCCAAAAACGGCGGATTTTTTGCAAAGTAAATGGCTTTTTTCAACTTTTTTTGCACTTTTTTCATGTTTTTGTGAAATTTGGTGAAAGATATCCCCCCTTTCAGGCGTATATATAGGTGAACAGGAGCTTTTCCGCGGAAGTTCAGGAGCCTTATCTTCCGGACGCGTCTCGGCCTTGAAACGAAAGTTTCACGCGTCCGTAAGTCCAGGACCTGTACGCCGCAGAAAAGCTCTTTTTGTCAACGCTCCGCGGACTTGATAAAAACCGTTTCCGGGTGTATATTATAGAATGTATGTTTTCATATCACTTCAACACGGAGTCAAAAGTTATGCACTGGTCCGAAAAAATCGCCCGGAACCTTATTGAGCGCAATCCGGAAAAAAGCGAATATGTATGCGCCGCCGGTATCAGTCCCTCAGGTTCCATCCACATCGGCAACTTCCGGGATATCGCCACAAGTTTCTTTGTCTGCAAGGCTTTGCAGAAGCTGGGCAAAAAAGCGAAACTTCTCTTTTCATGGGATGAATTTGACCGTCTGAGAAAAGTTCCCGTCAATGTGGCAAAGGTGACTGAAGGTTTTGAAGTCCACATCGGCAAACCCTATACCGACGTGCCCGATCCCTTCGGCTGCTGCGAAAACTATGCCAAACATTTCCAGAACGAATTTGAAAAGTCTCTGAAGAAGTTCGGTATTGAAGTGGATTTCCGCTATCAGACCAGCTGCTACCGCTCCGGACAGTATTCCAAATACATCATTGAAGCTCTTCAGAAACGCAAGGAGATCTTTGATATCCTTGATTCGTTCCGTACTCAGGAAAGCACCCCCGAAGAGCGCGAACAGTACTGCCCCGTGGGCATCTACTGCCCCGTCTGCGGCAGAGATACCACCACCGTCACCGCCATCGCCGACGACTGCCTCTCTGCGGAGTATACCTGCAAATGCGGACACTCAGGCAAATTTGACTTCACCACCGACTTCAACTGCAAGCTGGCGTGGAAGATCGACTGGCCCATGCGCTGGCTCTACGAAAAGGTGGACTTTGAACCCGGCGGCAAGGATCATGCCTCCCCCAGCGGCAGCTATCAGACCAGCCGCGTCATCGCCAAAAAGATCTTCGGCTTTGAAGCACCCATGTTCCAGGGATACGAATTCATCGGCATCAAGGGAGCCACCGGCAAGATGTCCGGCTCCACAGGTCTGAACCTGACTCCCGACACGCTCCTGAAGCTCTATCAGCCTGAAGTGATCTTGTGGCTTTACTCCAAGAGTGATCCCACCAAGTCCTTTGACTTCTGCTTTGATGATGAGATCCTGAGACAGTACTTTGAGTTTGACAAGATGTACGACGCCTTTACACGCGGCACCGATGACGAATACATCAACAACATCATGGAACTGGTGGTGGATCCTGCCAAACCCATCAAGACTGTGCCCATGGCGCAGCTGGTTTCACTGGGCTCTGTGGTGGACTTCAACCCCGATGTCCTTGAGACGGTCTTCACCAAGATCGGCACCCCCTATGCCAAAGAGGATTTCCTGCCCCGGCTTGAGCTGGCGCGCTACTGGCTTGAGGTGTGCGCTCCCCAGAATATGAATACGCTCCGCGCTGAAAAGGATGTTGAATTTTTCAACACTCTGACTGATGAGGAAAAACACTCTGTCCGTCTGCTCCGCGACTACATCAAAAAGGGCGGATACACCCTTGACGAACTCATGGCATATCTCTATGCCATCCCCCGCGAAGTCTACGGCGAAATGGATGACAAAGAACTGAAAAAATATCAGGGAAAATTCTTCCAGAACGTCTACACTTTGTTGATTTCAAAGACCAAAGGTCCCCGGCTCTATCTCTTCCTCTACGCCATTGAGACTGAGAAATATCTCCATCTCCTTGACTTCTGAAAAGAAAGCTGCTGATTTACACAAACACACCCGGTTTCCTGAATACCGGGTGTGTTTTTATTTGCCCTGAAAAAGGCTCTTTTCAGCGGAAGAGAAAATCTGCGGCGCAGACAATAATGATTTGCATTATGACTGCCGTTGTAAGGGCGCGGTCGAAGTAGGGTTTCGCTGTTTTGTGGCGGAAGAGTTTCATTCCGGCAAAGGCGCCGGGAACACCCCCTGCAAACCCCAGGATGATGAGAAAATCTTCAGGGATCCGCCGCCAGTGCATGACGGCAAAGAATTTATCAGATCCGTAGGCGCAGAAGGTGAAAAGTGATATCACCGCAGCGTAGATCCCCAGGGGCAGAAGCAAACCGGGGAAACGTACCCCCGCCCAGATCAACGGAATCAATGAAAAAAGGAATTTCAACATTTTTCAGACTTCAGGATTCAAGTTTCAATGCAAAGGACATGACACTCAAATTATAGATGAATGCCAATATGGAGGCCGTAAGAAAGACGACGACGCTTAAAGCGTTCACAAATCCGCCGCACAGGAACCAGGCAAGGAGCATATCCACCACCGTGTAAACACTCAGCACAAAGACGTTGCAGCTGTTGGAGCGCTTTGCCACCATAAAACGGATGAACGCGATACTGATCACCGGCAGAAGCAGTACCGTCATGGTAAAGACCAGAAAACGGATGTGCCAGGGAACAGGAACCATTTCAGAAGATCCCTCTGAAAAATCACTCTCTGTAAAAACTCCCAGAAGAGTGCTCTCATTAACAGGGATCTCTGTTATGATCCTGCCGTCAGGGATGGAAATAAGGCGCACTGTTCCTTTGATAAGTGCACCGTTGTTTATGGATTCAAAACGATCGATATTTCCGATGATCACCGCCTGAACTTCTGCACTTTTGCCGTGTTTGACCGCACGTTTTATATCATAGCTGCCTTTGTTGCGGCGTTTCAGCATATAATTTATTTTTTCAAACAATCCGGCTTCTTTTACATCAAAAACACCGGCACTGCCCAGTTTTTTGCGTAAATTGAAGGTCACATAGTCGCTGGAATCATTTTTGAAGTGCATCACCGACACAAACTTCAAATCTCCTCTGTGCCGGCGCAAAGCATTTGAAATTTTCAATATTGCCCTGTCAGCAATCTCTTTTCTGCTGTTATCTGCTTCAGGACGGGTGGATACCAGAGAATCCCATATAAAAATAACCGCACTGACAGCTAAAAATCTGCAACAGAAATCAAAAGAGAGAGCTCTGAAAATAAATTTTAATATCCTGGCAAAAAACATAAAATCTTCCTTTTTCTTAGGCTCTGTTCCCTTCACGGATAGGTAAAATAATTTTTTTAACTAAAAAGTCAACTTTTTTACCATTTTTTGATTAGTTTTTGTTCATTTAGGCAATAATTAGGTGGTGAAATCAATTATCAAACACGGTTGTGTGGTTTTTTCATTATTAATATGTT
>JAGBWB010000365.1 GCA_017629975.1 Lentisphaeria bacterium | reverse complement strand
CCCAGATTGCAAGGCATCGAAAAACGCACCAGCATCAGATGGTTGAATTGTGCCCGGGGAATAAGCCGCGAACAATTTTTCCAGTCGCTTTCAAAAAACTGTCTTCTCTTGAGTTCAAGCATCCGGACCATTTTCTTGAAAACGGAAACATCAGGCTGAAAACTGTTTTTTTCACAATCACCGTCGGCAGTCATTATTTATGCTCCTGATATTTGTCGTTGATCTTGTCAGAGAGCTTGTCAAGACGATTCTCTCGGTCAGGACGATCCTCATCAAGCAGATACTGCTGGAAGAGCATATTGCCGATGGGGCTGTTCACGCCATTGTTGACCTGCTTGATGATCTTGCCGACTTCATTCTGAACATCTGCGCCCATCTTGTCATCGGGGTTGGAAAGTTCAACCCGGGCGATCAGCACCAGCTGGGACTGTTTGATGGATTCAGTTTCGGTGGAGAAAAGTCTGCCGATGATAGGAAGATCCTTGAGGAAAGGAAGTCCTGCATTACCGCGGACAGATTCACTCTTGCGGAGACCGCCGATGACGAACTCCTGAGGCTCATAACCGATCTGGACGGTGGTGGAGGTGCCGGATTTACTGGAACGGGCAGAGCCGTCGGAGTTCCAGCCCATGAGAGAGATGCTGTCAAGTTCAAAGCGGAGTTTGGCAGCCTTTCCGGTAACGACGGGAATGACCTTCAAATCAAATTTGAAACCTTCCTGCACCATGGGGTACTGGAGCCAGCCGTGGATGATTCCGGGAGAGGAACTTGCCTGATCACGGTTGGTGTAACCGTTGTAGTAACCGGGAGCGACCCAGTTGCCGTTGTTGTTGATATAACCGCCGATGTACTTGGAAAGCTCACTGGTTCCGAGAATTTCCATTCCATCCTTCACCTGCTTTTCAGCTTCTGCATAGATGCCTTCGTAGCAGGCTTCGTAAGCTGAATCATACTTAGCCTTGTAATACTGCTCAAAAATGGGAGTTCCGGGTTTCAGCCCCATCTGAGTCAATGCGGCAGTAACCTTTTCGGCAGCCATCTGGGGAGCTTTCTCAGCGGCGATCTTTGCAGCGACCTGGGGAATCAGAAGAGCTTTCTGATCCTTGGTGAGCTGAGAGAGAACATCACCGTAGAGAGAAGTTCCGGTCTGGATACCCATGACACGCTGGGTGTAAGTGATGTGCTGGAGGAATTTCTCAGGCATGGCACCGATGAGAGATTCAGCAAGAGCAGTGGGGTTGTCTTTGCCAACCTTTGCATAGAGCGCGGCAAGGTCCTGATAGGGCATGATCTTGTTGATACCTTCACGCATGATGGTATCGGGGTTGAGGTCGGCGTAGGCGAACTCTCCGGTACCTTCAGCGATGGTGGTGGCTCCGGGGGTGTAATAGGTTCTGTCGTAGAAGAAACCGGTGTTGACCGCGACACGGGATGCACGGCGGTTCTGAGCCACGAGGGTTCCCTGGGCAAGACACTTGGCTTTGCCGATGGAGGTCATGAAGTCCAGATAGCGGGTGTTCCATTTGGGGTTGAAGTTCCAGTAGGAGGTACGATTCCAACCGTTATCATGGACACCGCTGGTGAAGAAGGTTCCCCAGTTGCGGCGGGCGGTCATACCGGCAGAAAAGAAGTCCACACCTTCGTTGTTCTTCCAGCTCTGGAAGTCCACACCGATACGGTCATCATTTTCAGCATAGATCTCAAGAACTCTGTAAGAGATCTTCACTTCGGGGATGGCACGGTCATATTTCTGAAGCAGTTTGAGCATCTCTTTCCAGCTCCACTCGGGAGCCTTGACCAGCAGAGCATTCAGCTCGCCGTCAACCATGATGCAGGAGGGAGCCACGACAAACTGAGGATCCAGTTCGTGAGAACCGACCTTGAGCAGCATGGAACGCAGATTGGCAGCACGGCTGATCCGGGGAAAATAGACATAGACGCCGGCATCAGGAGCGTAGGAGAGTCCTTTGCGGTCAAGAGATTTGATGATATTGTCAATTCCCTTGCCGGATTTGCTGTCTTTGAAACGGTATTCTTCAGCAGAAACCAGAACCACTCCGGTACCGTCATTTTTCTTGACAGCCATGACCTGGGCAGGGCTGGAGCTGATGCTGCGGGAACCCACAGCCGCTTCAAGATAGCTGCGGACAGCGTAGGGATCGGCATATTTCAGAGTATAGGGCTTGGTGATCACAAAAGGATCGGCGTTGTCACGGATGACTTTCACCTCTTTGGTGGAGTCCTTGACATCAATTTTGAGCTGAGCCTGAACATTGCTGGGGGCATAGCCGCCGGTAGTTCCGTGGTTCATATAACGGGGAGTGCCGGGAATAGCCTGAGGAATGACAGAAACCTCTCTGCTGCCGGTGTTGTTGCCGACGGGCATGGGAACCATCTGAGCCGCAGGAGCACTGCCCTGATTCTGACATCCGCAGAAAAGGAAACCTGCCGCCGCTGCGGAAATAAGGATTTTTTTGCTGTTCATTATTTGTTACCTTTCTTAGCAGATTTCTTTTCAGCCTTTTTTTCAGCTTTTTTCACTTCGTCTTTTTTCTCAAAGAAACTCTTGATGGGGTAATCTTTGCGTCTGTCGATCTTGGTGGTAGCGCTGACATGCTTTCTGCTGCCGACAGTGGCATCAACAGGAGTGGCTTCAGCGGTGATCACGATGTAGGTGCGCTCCTGGATCTTGGTGGTGGTGCTGAAAAGATATTTGAGAACGGGAATACGGCAGAGAATAGGCAGACCGATGGTCTGTTCAACCCAGTGTTCTTTCTCGTAGACACCAAGGATCTTTTCAGTGCCGAAAGAGATGGTGGAGGAACCGGCGAAGCTCACTGCGTTGGAAAGTTCAGAACCGGTATTGCCGCGCTCAACAACACCTTTCAGATAAAGAGCATAGTTAAAAATCAGACCGCCCTTGCCGTTCTTGCCGGGCATACAGACAAAAGGATTGATGATCTGGGCTTCAAGCTGGGGAGCATCAGTCTGTCTGGAGCCATCGGCATTTTCAATATAGCTTTTACCGATGAAGGTACGGCCGAGGCTGTTTTTGCCGATGGTCTGGTATTCGGGAGTCATGGAAATTGAGTAGACAAAGGGAGCTTTGCTCATATCCTTGAGCTGGGTTGCCTGAAGAGTACGGAACTGAGCCATGGAACTGACAGGAGTGCTGATCATACGCAGTTCAGCGTGAGAAGCAATGCTGGCATTTCCGGACTGCTGGAGACAGCGGATGAAGCTCATGTCAAACTGGGGAGCAGTGAAGAAACCGCCGGCAGCCCAGGTGGCAGAAGTTGCAACATTCAAAGCGCCGGTGAGGACTTCATCCATAAAAAGGTGACCGACATTGTAGCCGACGTTGAAAAGATTGACACCGGGGCCGTTTTTCCATGCAAGATAGTCAAAACCCCAGTCCTTGAGGTCGCTGTCACGCAGTTCGTAGTAGTTGAGACGCACATTGACCTGGGGAAGAGGCTGATCAAGGAACTCAACATATTTAAGAGTCTTCCTGGCAGCATCGGCCTGATCGCGCCAGAAAATGGTGTTGGTTTCTTTGTTCACATAAGCTGCGCCGACAGAGGACCCGCTGGTGTTGTTGATGATGCTGGCAAACTGACTGGCAGCACGGTACTTGGGAGTGTAGGCAATGCGGGAAATACCGGTGCCTTCAATACCGCTTTTGTTCATCTTGCCGGGAGTGTCAAGAGCAGCGATGATTTTATCAACATAGGGGAAAAACTCCTGTGCGGTGGAAACCAGCAGAGCTTCGCGTTTGCCATTGACAGAGGTCACGCGGCGCACGGAGGAGTTGGCGCTGTAACGCTTGATGGCAGAGTTGATAAAGGGAAGAATAGATTCAGAAGAAACATTCTTCAACTCATAGACCTTGCTGTCAAAACGCACCTGAGCATCAGACTGGATCAGGTGGATCGTGCGGGCAGCACCATCTTTTTTTCCGTCAGCGGCAACCGCCGGCAGAATCGCCAAAGCGGTAAGAACCGCCAGGGCTGAACAAATTTTTTTGTTCATTTTTTTCCTTTCTTTATATTGTTTGCTTGGGAAATTAAAGTAACAACTCAAAAAAACAACAAAGAGCGCTCTTCAACGCTCCTTGTCGGACACCACTTTCTGATATTCAGAGGAAATTGAATCCCATGATCATCACCTGATCTTTCGCAGTCCTTCCGGAGATGACCCTGAAAAGAGCTTCACTGAAAAACTCTTTTTCGCTGCCGGTCCCCTGTTCTTTACCGACCCGGCGGAATTTGATCTTCCAGACATAGATCTTAAAGGTGACGAACTCAAGCTCAGTCAGGTAGGAAAATGAAACAGGCGTCCCCAGAGAACGGGACATCTCAGTATATGCGTCTTCCACCTTCTTGAGATCAAACTTCTGCTGATTTTCGGGAGTAAGGTTTTTACGGCATTTTTCAAAGCCTTCATAATGCTTTTCGGGCGTTCGGGAAGCGTAAACGATCTTCTGATCCTCTTTCAGCGAGAAAAGAGAGGCGCCTGCAGCGGTTCTCGTTGCTTTTTCGGGAATCAGAGAAGAATGAATGTAAAT
>JAGBWB010000364.1 GCA_017629975.1 Lentisphaeria bacterium | reverse complement strand
TGAGCGTCCTCGTTCACGGCGTGCGTCTCAATACCCTTGAATTCTCAAACCACACCGGTTTGAGCTGGAGCGGACAGGAATTCAAACCATTCAAAAAAAATAATATGGAGGAATAATAGAAAATGACTAAAGAAATCGCTCTCAAAATCATGGAGTTCATCTCCCTCGGATCCGGTTACACCGCTGTGGCTCTCGCCGCCATCGGTTCATCCATCGGTACCGGTTACGCCGGCGCCGCCGCCATCGGTGCCTGGAAAAAGTGCTACCAGCAGGGCAAACCTGCTCCCTTCCTGCTTATGGCTCTGGTGGGTGCTCCCCTTTCTCAGACCATCTACGCCATGATCATGATGATCATCATCAAAGGTAAAATCATGAATCACCCTGAGCACATGCCCATCTACATTGCCATCGGTCTCATCGGCGGTCTTGCCCAGATGACTTCCGCCATCTTCCAGGGCCGCGCCGCTGCCGGCGGCTGTGTTTCCTACGCTGAAACCGGACAGGGCTTTGCCAACTCCCTCATGGTTCTCGGTGTGATTGAGACCTGCGCCATCTTCGCGCTGATCTTCTCTTTCATGGCCATGCCTGCCTGACAGGGATAACTTTTTATGGCAGAGGAGGAGTTTTCTGCATCCGGCGGGGAAATGATATTTCTCGCAGGAACATTGCTCGGGAATTACCGCATTGACGGTTTTTTTGCCCTCAGCAGTATGGGTGCTTTATACTCCGGAACTGACTTGACAAAAGGTCAGAGATGTTCCTTGCATGTGATCAGTTCTGCCATTACCGGGCATTCGCCCGATGTTGCGGCACGCCTTCTCAACAGAGCGCAGGAGGCGTGCTTTTTCCATCATAAGAACTTCGTTTCCATTGAAACGGCGTTTACTTTGGGGGATGTCCGTTGTATCGTCGGTGAATTTCTTGAAGGACTTTCACTCAGACAGTTCGTTGATGAAGGACGCGTCCCCCCCTGTTCCCCCCGGGAAATTGCCGCACACCTTGCCGCTCTCGCCGGAGCCGCAGAAAAAACCGGAAAACTTTTCTTTGATTTCAACCCCGATGATATATACATCACCCCCGGAGGAGAGGTCAAAGTGCTTTATCCGGGGGTGAACAATCAGATCCATCTCCTTTCAGGCGCCACGCTCCGCCTTGAACCTGAACTGTGTCACAACGCCCCCTTTGCGGCGCCTGAACAGCTCCTCGGAAACAGCAAAAGCACTTTTGCCGCTTCAGTTTACTCTATCGGCATCATCTGGTCTTACATGTTGTCAGGCAGGATCCCCTTCGCAGGGGAGGAGCTTTACAAGATCCTTGCCCGGGCGGCTGCCGGTGAAGTGGAGCTGCCGGATGACTCCGGGCAGAGAAATGCGATCAAACTCCTTACGGCAAAAGATCCTGCACGCAGACCCGGATCCCCGGCACTTCAGCGTCTTTTCGGCAGAAAGCGCATGTTGGTTCCCGGCATTGCCGCTGCGGTGCTGCTGATTTGCGCCGCCGCCTTTTTTGTGTGGAAAAGTGTGCCTGTAAAGAGCGTTTCAGGCGGTGAGGAGGACATCACCGCCGGATTGAAGAAATACGAAAGGGGCAGGGATAAAAAAAAGAGCCCCGGAAATATTTCCGCACCCTCAGAAACAACTCCCGTAAAGAACGAAACGGCGAAGAAAGAGGAGCAGGAATTGCTTCATGCTGCCGCAAAGAAAATCGCCCCTCCCGAAGTCAGACTTTCCCCGTGGAATACGGAAAAACTTATCGCTTACAGCCGCAGCCGTCTTGAACAGCTTGAGAAGGATTTGAGTGAGAATAAAGTCGATCCCCGGCTGATGAAACTCCATAAAGAACGTATAGAGTTCCGGAAAAGACAGGTCATCGCTTTGAGCCGCCGCCGGAATATGGAGGATCAGAGACGGGAGTTCCGGAAAAAGAGAGCTGCCCTCCCCATCAACAGAGAGATCCGGAAAGAGGTTGAAGGTTATTTTGCCCGGTGCAGAAAAGTTGAGGACTTCGCCCGGAGTCAGGCTCTGGTCGCTCAAGGCAAAGCTCAGCCCTTTCCGGTTGAAAAGCTTAAAAGTGCAGATGTTGATTTTTCCATGTTTTTCCCCTTCAACGTTGACCATGCTGCGTTGAGCCGCATCGCTGTCAACGGCAGACGGGGAACGACCCTTGCTCTGCTTATGCTTAACGGATACATGATCCAAAGAGCTGAAGCGCTCCAGATCCTTCATGATGTTCAAGCTCCTCTTGAGGGACTTCAGATGCCTTTTGTTCTGCAATTGTTCCGTTCCGGCGGGATCCCAGAACCCCAGCTCAGGTATCTGATGCGCGAAATGGTGATGTCAAGACATTTCCTTTCCGTTGAACTTATCACAAGCCGTGGGATCCGTAACAGTGACGAGGCGAAGATCCTGCTGGATGAAATGCTTCTTCTGGGTATTCCCACCGGATACAGCGGCGGCGCCTCAGTGCTTCACCGCATGGCAGCCCTTGACAGAAAAGAATTTATCCCCCAGCTTCTCCGGGCGGAATCCCCCCTTGAAGCCACCGACAACGCAGGCAGAACACCCCTCTTTTACGCTTACATGAACGGCAGCACTGAGAGTGCCGCTCTGCTCCTTGCCGCAGGTGCTGATCCTGAGCACAAGGATCACTCCGGAAAAAAGGCCTCTGACTGGAAAGAAACAGGAGTCCTTGCGGCGGCAGTCAGAGAAAGGAGTGTTGATAAAGCTCAGAGTGCCATTGACAAAGGGGCTGATGTGAACACCTTTCTGCACAACGGCGACACGCCGCTTATCACCGCCTGCCGGAAAGGGGATGTGCGAATGGTGCAGCTCCTTGTGGATAAAGGCGCCTCCCTTGATAAAAGAAACCGCCGCGGAGAAACGCCCCTCGGGAGCGTCTTCCTCGGAACAGCCTTCCCCCATCCTGCCGTTTTTGAATATCTGCTCACCAGGAACGCTGATGTTTCTGCGGAGCCTTACGGGTGGAGAAAAGGTCAAGGGTTTCTATCTCTTCTCTTTGATACTCCTGCCGGAAGACACAAACTGGCGCCCCGTTTTGCGGAAATCATGCTGAAGTCCGGCAAATTCAGCCTGGCCTCTCAGCAGCTCTTCAAGGTGTGCAGAGAAAGGAATACTCCCCTTTTCAAGGCGCTGGTCAGGCATTGGAATGAGATCGGCAAAAGCGAATACTCAGGACTCTATCTTGAAGCTCTGAAAGCCGGCATGGGAGCTGATGTCATAAGGCTCCTGATTGAGCGCAAAGTCCCTTTCCCTGAAGAGAGCGCCCTTAAAAGTTTCCTTGACAGATTCGGAAGTGCTGAGATCCGTTCACTCTTTCCCGATCTTTCCCGGAGCGGGCAAAGTGCAGCAGCTGTTCCTGCTGCTGTTCCTGCCCCTGCGGTGTTCCGGATCTCTTTGGGAACTCCTGTTCCAAACGGGAAGATTTCTGAAAAACTTCTCAAGGCTCTGAAACGTGAACGGCGCAGCGAACTTGAATCACTTCTGGATGAGGGCGCAAATCCGGACAGTGTCCTTATTGACGGCATGACCCTTTTGCAGCACGCCGTGCTTCAGGACTCCCCTGTGCTGATTGCCGTACTCCTGAAGAAAAATGCAGACCCCTTCAAGATCGGTTACAGCAACAAAACACTTCCCTTGATGCTGGCGGTGGAAAAAGATGCACTCAATGCTTTCAGAGTGCTGATCCGGCAGAAACCCATGCCCGCCAATTTCTACTGGCAGCTCTTTGAATCCATCACCAGAAAACGCAACAGCAGCTCCTATATCAGGGAATTTCTGAAATATCACGGTTCAGAATTGAAAAGTTTCCCCGTCTGTTACCTCACTGCCGCCCTCAGGATGAAAGCTGGGGATGATGTTCTGCTTGCCCTGATGGAGCTTTACGGCGATTTGAGCAAACCCAAACACCGCGCGGCGGTCCATCAGGCGGTGGCAAGCGGTTACCGGCCTGAGGTGATTAAGACTCTGCTCCGCAGCAAAGGCTCTGTCAAAGGCAAGGCCCATGTCATGCTCAGCGGGAAAAATGAACGCCGCTATTTTAACGGAACGGTTCTTGAGATTGCCGCTCAAATGAAAAGTCCCAGAATCATATTTGCGTTGCTCCGCAACGGGGGAGAAAGGTGACACTTATGCGTTTTTTTATCAATAACAACACGGATCCTGCTTTCAATCTGGCTCTTGAGGAGCTGCTTTGCAGCGAATTTCCTGAAGAGGTGCTCATGCTCTGGCGCAACCGTTCATCGGTCATCGTGGGGAAAAATCAGAACACCTTTGCAGAGGTCAACCGTGTCTTTGTGGAAGAGCAGAATATTCCTGTGATCCGCCGCATGACCGGGGGCGGGGCGGTCTATCACGACACCGGGAATGTGAACTACTCCCTGATCATCCACGAAAGGCGTCCCGGGGCAGATTCCTTTGCCGTTTTTGCCCGCCCTGTGACAGAGGCCCTCAGAAGAATGGGGGCTGATGCCCAATTTTCCGGGAGGAACGATATTCTTGTTGACGGCAGAAAGATTTCCGGCAGCGCCCAGTGCTGTGTGAAAGAACGCACTCTTTTTCATGGAACACTCCTTTTTGATGTGGATATGGAGATGCTGGGGAAAGTTTTGACTCCGGGGAAAGCCAAGATCGAATCCAAAGGGGTGAAGTCTGTCCGCGCCCGGGTGGCAAATCTGAAAGAGTTTCTCCCCGGAATGGATGTGGAAGAGTTTATGGAAAAACTGCAAGGCGAACTCGGCGTTTTGGCCGGAGTCCCGGAGCCGCTCCCTGAAGAGTGGAGCGGCAAGGCAGAGGCCCTTGCCAATGAGAAATACCGGCAGTGGGAGTGGAACTGGGGTATTCCTTTCCAGTGTCAGTGGGAAAACTGCGGGCGGTTCCCCGGCGCAGGCGGTGTTGAACTGAAAGTCCAACTGGTCAACGGTTTGATCAGCGATGTGCGTATAACAGGGGACTTTTTCGGTTCCGCCGCCCCTCTGGAAGAGGCGCTCCGGAAGTGCCGGTTCCGCAGAGAGGATGTGGAACAGGTGCTGAAAGCAGGATTGGTTGAAAATTCTGTCAGAGGATTGACAAAAGAAGATTTCCTTTCTCTGATAAACATATAACAACAGTTCATAATGATATGAGGTGAAATAATGAACAAAGTCGCTATTGTCGGAGCCGCAGGCCGCATGGGATGCCGGCTTATTGCCAATATTATGGCAGATGAAAGATTTGAACTCTCCGGGGCCCTTGAGCACCCCGCATCACCCAAAATCGGCGTTGATGCCGGCGTCAATGCCGGATGCGGCGCCTCCAATGTCATGATCACTGCCGATCTGGATCAGGCCCTTGCAGGGGCGGACTCCGTCATCATTTTCTCCACCGGTTCCGCCATTGATATGGTCCGCGCCGCTGTGGAAAAGAATGTGGCAGTTGTCCTCGGCACCACGGCGCTCCCCGCCGAAGAGCGCGCCGCCATCGCTGAACTTGGCAAAAAAGGACGCATCGTCTTTGCCAGCAATATGAGTGTCGGCGTCAATCTGCTCTGCAAACTTGCCGCAGAAGCAGCAAAGATCCTGGGACTTGACTACGATGTTGAGATCGTTGAAATGCACCACAACCAGAAGAAAGACGCTCCCTCAGGAACTGCTGTGACCCTTGCCGAAACTGTCGCCGCTGAATTGGGGCTTGACTATGAAAAAGATACCCGTCACGGCCGTCAGGGACTGGTGGGCGCAAGAACGAAAAAAGAGATCGGTATGCACTCTTTGAGAGGCGGAGATGTGGTGGGCGACCACACTGTGATCTTTGCCGCCGAGGGTGAGAGGATCGAACTGACCCACAAAGCAAGCAGCCGTGATACCTTTGTCCACGGTGCGCTCCGCGCTGCTGAGTTTCTGAAAGATGTCCCCAACGGTCTGTATGATATGCGGGATGTTCTCGGATTCAAATGAGCCGCAAAGAGGAATTGCGCCGCCGGATATTGAAATATTTTCTGCTCCGGGGCAAAGCGACCCGTCCGGAGCTGGTGGAGTATACCAGCTCCAGGGCGGCAACGGTCTTTGACGTCATTGATGAGCTCAAAAGCTGCGGCTTTCTGGTGGAACCCGGCCGGAGAGGCAAAAGGACAGGACGCAAAGCGCCTGCGCTGACGCTCCACGGCGCCGCCGGATACTGGCTGGGAGTTGACTTCAGACACGGCGGCACTGCGGGCGTCATCATTGACGGTTGCGGCGAAGTGATCTGCCGTGAAGAGCTTTCGTGTGCCAGACGGGACCTCAACGACTGCCGCAGAGAGATCGGGGAACTTGTCCGGCGCCTGCGTAAGACCGCCGGAAAGGAGTGGGAACTTGTCTCCGGGATCGGTTTTGCCGACCCCGGGGTGGTCGATCCCGATAACGCCGTTTCCCGCAAGGCGGTCAATATTCCCGGTTGGGAAAACGCCGCCACCGGAGAGTGGCTGGAAGGGGAGTTCCACCTCCCCGTCGGCATCTGGCCCGAAACCATGATAAAGACCCGTATGGAGTATATGCTCCGTATGCCCGATGTGCCTGAAAGCATCTTTCTGCTGACCCTTGATGACGGAGTGGGCGGAGGATTCATCCGCAACGGGGAACTCTTTGTGGGTTCCTCCGGGTGCGGCATGGAAATCGGCCATCTGGTCATTGATCCCGCAGGGCCTGTGTGCAAATGCGGCAACCGGGGATGTGTTGAGGCGCTGGTGGGCGAAAGCGGTATCCGCAGCAAGATGGTGCAGGCGATAAAAAGCGGCATGAAAAGTTCTCTTGATATGGAAAACTTTTCTCTGAATGCCTTCCTTGAGGCCGCCCACAGCGACAAGGCCGCGCGGATCGTCGCCGATCAGGTGTGTGAAAATATCGGTCAGGCGCTTTCGGCGGTGGTGATGCTGCTCAACCCCTCCCTGATCGTCTTCGGAGGCGCTTTGAGCAAACTGGATTCCATATTGATTTCCGGAGTCAGGCGGGTGCTGGAACTCAACTGCTTTGCAGGTGCTTTGCAGGAGCTGAAACTGGAACTTGCACGCTCCGATGAATTTGATACAGCACGGGGCGCCGCGCTGCGTATGCGCGATAAAGTGTGGCTCGGTGAATGAAACTGTTTTTTTGTAAATCGTGAAAGGTCAATTATGAAAGTCCATCGTTTTTACGGAACAAAAGAGAGAAAAGGTTTTTTTACGCTGATCGAACTTCTGGTTGTTATCGCCATTATCGCCATTCTGGCTGCCATGCTGCTGCCCGCTTTGCAGCAGGCGCGGAACCGGGCGCGCGCCAGTGCCTGTACCAACAATCTCAAAGGCATCGGCTCTGCTTTTCTTATGTATGTCAACGATTCCGGCGGCTATAATCCCCGGAACCCCGCCGGTTCCCGGAAAGGCTATTTTTTTGCCGTTGCAGCTTACATTTCCCCTGAGATCCTGGAGTACCGCAAGGGAGTTCCCACAAAATTGATCGACGGCAGCAAGATGACAGCCAAGATGGTGGCTCCTCTTGCCTGTCCCGGAGCCGATGAGAACTGGGCTCTGGGGGGAAGCACGCCTTTGTACTCTCTGTCTCCCAACTATTATCTGTCGTGTGAGGATAATGAATCAGCAGTTGCCAAAAAGTACAATCAGATCCGTAAACCTTCCCGGACTCTTTTCAACATTGACGCTGTCCGTCTTGCAGACAAGGCCTCTGATGTGATCCTTGCCCCCGCAGGCGGCTATGTCCGCGTTTCCGTCAACTCATGGCCCATGTCACAGGGAAAGGGGGATACTTCTGTCCGGTTCCGCCACAGCAACAAAGCCAATGTTGTCTTTTCTGACGGTCACTGCGGAACGCTTACAAGGCAGGATCTGACCGGGAGCACCCATAATATAAGAAAACACATTCTTCCCAAATACAGCGACTAATAATTGTGACTCTTTCGTGCTGCGGATCCGGAGTCTGACCTTTTTGAGTTCTCCTGACTCCCTCTGCAAAAAAAACGGGAGCAGAAGCTCTCTTTCTGAACTCTTCCCGCTCCCCACTGCCGCAAAGGAGGATTTTTGCAAAAAAGTGCAAAAATCTTCCTTTTTTTTACTGTCGGCTTGAAAAAAATAAAAGTCGGTGTATATTATATAGATAAAAAAAGATCTATTGCAATCAACTTTTTTCAAACGGGGTGAAAATTGAGCCGGAGCAAGATACCTAATTCGCCTTCCATCAGGCGGATGCCGAGCTATTTGCATAAGCTGATGCTTATGCACCAGAACGGCGAAAAACATGCCTCCACCACCCGTTTGGCTGAATATATCAATCTCGATACCATTATCGTCCGCAAGGATTTTGAACTGACAGGCATCTCCGGACAGCCCGGAGTGGGGTATAAAACCGATGAACTTATTGAGGGGATCCGCCGTTATCTCAACTGGGATCGCATCTGCCGCGCCTGCCTTGTGGGGGCAGGTTCTCTGGGCAGCGCCCTTATCGGTCACGAGGAGTTCGCAGAATACGGACTTGAGATCACCCATGTGTTTGACTCAAACCCCGACCGTATTGACTCCATCATCCACGGGCACCGTGTGAGCGATGTCCGCAAGATGAGCGAAGCTCTGAAAGATAATCCTCCTGATCTGGGGATCATCTGCGTGCCTTCAAATTGCGCTCAAATGGTTACTGATGAACTTATTGCATGCGGCGTGAAAGCCTTCTGGAACTTTGCGAATGTCTGTTTGCGGGTCCCGCAGGATGTGATCGTGCAGCGTGAAGTTATTGCCGGAGGTTTCGCCATGCTCTCTGTGAAGATGGCAAAGAGAAACTCCCGGCAGAATGATTTTCTGGAAGACTGATTTTTCCGCTGAAAAAAGCAGCGGCAGGATCGGTCGGAGTTGTTGAAAAAGTGTGTTATTCCGCACTGTTCAAGGGGGGCTGCCCCGGAAACAGTGCGGTTCGGTAGACGCGAAACTGCCGCACTCCGCAAAGAGGCTACTTCCCTTGCGGAAAACGGCGGTCAGCGCCATGTAATGCCGCCTGATGAGGCGGGAAGTCTTACAAAACAAAAGGTTGAAAAAAATGTGTTGCAACAAATTGTCGGAGGGAGCAGCTGCCAAATTCGCAGAACTCGATGCTTTCATCGACGGTCTGGGAATTGACCGCAACGATGAACGCCGCCGCGGACGGCTGATCCAGGTTTTGCACCGCGCCCAGGATATCTTCGGATATCTGCCCCGGGAAGTTCAGATCCACGTCGCCAAGAAACTCTTCCTCTCTGAGGCTCAGGTTTCCGGTGTGGTCAGCTTCTACAACTACTTCACCACGGAACCCAAAGGTAAGTACAATATCGATATCTGTATGGGTACTGCCTGCTATGTGAAGGGTGCCGAAACCGTTCTGCGCGAACTTGAGCGCGTGCTCGGCGTCAAGGCTGATACCAACCCCACCCCCGACGGTCTGTTTTCCATTAACGCTCTCCGCTGCGTCGGTGCTTGCGGTCTTGCTCCCGTGATGATGGTCAACGGCAAAGTTTACGGCAAAGTCACCCCTGCCAAGGCAGTGGAAATCGTCAACGAATACAAGAAGCAGGGTTAAGCTATGGAAAAGATCACATCTCAGGAAGCTCTGAACAGCGTTTACAATGCCGCCAAGGGTCAGCTGGCTCTCCGCTGCGTTGCTGCTCACGATATCAACTCCACCAAAAAAGACATTCTCTGCTGCGGCGGTACCGGATGCCATGCCTCCAACGCTCAGGAGCTGATGGACAATCTCAACAAATACATCAAAGAAAACGGTCTTGAAAATGACGTCCGCGTCGTCCAGACCGGCTGCTTCGGTTTCTGCGCCCAGGGCCCCATCGTCAAGATCATGCCCGACAATGTTTTCTATGTGCAGGTCACTCCCGAAGATGCCAAAGAGATCATTGAAAGCCATGTTGTCGGCAAGCAGCTCGTTGAGCGTCTGCTCTTCACCGAGCCCCTGCTGAAACAGCGCGTCCAGGACTACGCCAAGATGTCCTTCTACGCCAAACAGGAGCGTATCTCTCTGCGTAACTGCGGTCTTCTCAATCCCGAGAGCATTGAAGAATACATCGCCAACGAAGGTTATCAGGCCCTTGCCAAATGTCTCTTCAAGATGAAGACTGACGAAGTGGTTCAGGAAGTTCTGAACTCCGGTATCTGCGGACGCGGCGGTGCAGGATTCCCCACCGGTCTCAAATGGAAGATTGCTGCCGGCGTCAAGGCTGACGAAAAATATATCGTCTGCAACGCCGACGAAGGCGACCCCGGTGCCTTTATGGACCGCTCCATCATGGAAGGCGACCCCCACTCCGTTATTGAAGCTATGGCCATCGGTGCCTACGCCATCGGAGCTCAGAAAGGTCTTGTTTACATCCGTGCCGAATATCCTCTGGCGGTCAACCGTCTCCGCAGCGCCATTGAACAGGCCCGTGAATGCGGACTTCTCGGTGACAACATCATGGGAACCAACTTCAGCTTCGATATCGAAATCAAGCTGGGTGCCGGTGCATTCGTCTGCGGTGAGGAAACTGCTCTGATCCACTCCATGGAAGGTCAGCGCGGCGAACCCACCACCAAACCTCCGTTCCCTGCCAACATCGGCGGCGGTTACTGGGGCTGCTCCACCAACGTGAACAACGTTGAAACCTATGCCACAATCCCCATGATCATCCTCAAGGGCGCCACCTGGTACAGCAAGATCGGTAACTGGCAGGCTGAGTGGGATGAAAACGGCAACTGGAAACGCACCATCAGCGGCAACAGCGGAACCAAGGTCTTCGCTCTCGCCGGTCAGATCAACAACGTGGGTCTGGTTGAAGTTCCCATGGGAACCACCCTGCGCGAAATCATCTACGAAATCGGCGGCGGTATCTCCGGCGGCCGTGAGTTCAAAGCTGTGCAGACCGGCGGACCCTCCGGCGGCTGTATCACCAAAGAAAACCTGGACACCCCCATTGACTACGGCAACCTTTCCAAGATCGGTTCCATGATGGGTTCCGGCGGTATGATCGTGCTCTCTGACAAAGACTGTATGCCCGCCATGGCCAAGTTCTATCTGGACTTCACCAAGGACGAGTCCTGCGGTAAGTGCACCCCCTGCCGTATCGGTACCCGCCGTATGCTGGAAATGCTTGAGAAGATCTGCGACGGCAACGGAACCCTTGAGATGCTTGACGAACTTGAAGCTCTCGCCAAGACCATCTGCGATACCGCTCTCTGCGGACTCGGTCAGACCGCTCCCAACCCCATTCTGAGCACCCTGCGTTACTTCCGTGACGAGTATGTGGCTCATGTGGTTGACAAGAAGTGCCCTGCCGGTACCTGTCCCAAACTTTACACCCTTACCATCAATGACAAGTGCAAGGGCTGTACCAAGTGTAAACGCAACTGCCCCGTGGATGCCATCCAGGGCGAAATCAAGCAGCTTCACGTCATTGACACTGCCAAGTGTATCAAGTGCGGTGCCTGTATTGACGGATGTCCCTTCAAAGCAATTGTCAAAATGTGAGTGCAACAATGAATACTGTCAATCTTACCATCAATGGCAAGCAGGTCACTGTGCCTGCCGGTTCCACTATTCTGGAAGCCGCCCGTCAGCTCAATATCAAGATTCCGACCCTCTGCTATTGGGACAAACTCGGCTGCGGTATTTCCAACCAGCCCGCCAGCTGCCGTATCTGCGTGGTCGAAGTTGAACGCCGCCGCAATCTGGCTCCCGCCTGCGCCACTCCTGTCATGGAAGGCATGGTGGTCCACACCAACAGCCAGCGCGCTCTCAACGCCCGCCGCACCGTCCTTGAGCTGATGCTCTCTGACCACCCCCAGAAGTGTCTCACCTGCGCCAAGAACCAGGACTGCGAACTGCGTATGCTCGCTGCCGAGTTCGGTATTCAGGAAGTCGCTTTCTCCGGCGCCAAGAACCGCTTCGAAGTGGATGACTCCAGCGAAGCCATCATGCGTGATCTTTCCAAGTGCGTCATGTGCCGCCGCTGCGAAACCGTCTGTAACAAAGTTCAGACCGTCAGCGCCCTGACCGGTAACGGCCGCGGATTTTCCGCCAAGGTCGGCACCGCCAGCATGATCCCCCTGGCTGAAACCAACTGTACCTTCTGCGGACAGTGCGTCAACGTCTGCCCCGTCGGTGCCATCACCGGTATCAGCTATGTGAAAAAAGTCTGGGCCGCCATCAACGACCCCTCCAAGACCGTTATCGTTCAGACTGCTCCCGCCGTCCGCGTGGCTGTGGGTCAGGAATTCGGTTTTGAACCCGGTGCCCCTGTCACCGGCAAGATGGTCGCAGGACTCCGCGCGCTCGGTTTCGACAAGGTCTTTGACACCAACTTCTCCGCCGACC
>JAGBWB010000363.1 GCA_017629975.1 Lentisphaeria bacterium | reverse complement strand
GGCATGGATATCTTTCAGATTCTGTTTTTCAGTCCACTCCATTCCGCCCCGGTGATCCCAGAGAGCGGCACATCCGAGAGAGATATTCAAAGTACTGCCGCCGCCCCAGACCATAACACCGAGGTAACTGTTTCCCAGGACGGCCCCGGTTTGAATGCGGGGCAGCGGAAAATTTCTTTTTACAATAAAGTCAGTCATAATTCAAACACTCAAAGCTGCATCTTTTTTGAAGATTTCAGAAAAAAAGCCTGTCGCGCAGCAAAACGCAACAGGCTTGGAAGCAACGAAAAAATTACTTCATGGGGCTGATGATCAGACCATCGCCGTAAACAGCACCTTCAATGGTGATACCGAAGAAAGTCTGATAGTAGACATTCTTGGAGCGGGCACCCTTCTCAGGGGTACGCATAGAACCGCAACCGGTGAAAGCAACAGCAACGAGAAGAGCAGCGAGAATAACAGCAAACTTTTTCATGATTTAACTCCGTAATATCTGAGATTTTTGATTTTCAAAAAATTACTTCTGACCGACAACAAGTCCGTCACCGTACACAGCGCTTTCAATGGAAACACCGAAGAAAGTGTTGTACCAGACATAGTTGTTGCGGGGACCGGAGGTAGGAGTACGGGCAGAGCCGCAACCGGAGAAAATAACAGCGACGACAACAGCAGCAAGAACGACAGCAAACTTTTTCATGATTTCATCTCCTTCATTAATAGATGACCACTTACGGGAACTTTACTGCAAATTCCCTCGTTGGGTATAATATAAAACACTGAAACAAGAATGTCAACCCCTGAATTTATATATTTTTCAAATTTTTGCTGTTTTTTTTACTTTTTCAGCTCAATTCAGAGTGTTTTCATCTGCCTTTTCCGGTTGAAAAAGTATTCTGCATCTCATTGTATTGCACTTTCTTCTTTTATGATTTGACAAATGGCGTTTTGAAGGCTATATTAAATATTCGGTATATTAAACGTGAGGAGACTGAAAAATAGATACTCAAGATACACTGATCACAACTCCGCAGGATTTCCGCCTGCCATTCCCCCTTGATCTGGAGTGCGGCAGAAAACTCAAGGAAGTGAATATAAGATTTGAAACCGCCGGTACACTCAATGCCGACGGCAGCAATGCTATTCTCATCATCCACGCTCTGACCGGGGATGCCCATGTCTGCGGCAAGCACTCCCCCGAAGATAAAAAGCCCGGCTGGTGGGATACCATGATCGGCCCCGGCAAAGGGATCGATACCAACAAATACTTTGTCATCTGTTCCAATGTCCTCGGCGGATGCTCCGGCACCACCGGACCTCTTTCAACAGACCCCGACACCGGAAAACCCTACAATCTCACCTTCCCCGTCATCACCGTCGCTGATATGGTCAAGGCGCAGAAAGCCCTCATCGACCATCTGGGTATCAAAAAACTTCTGGCTGTGGTGGGCGGCTCCATGGGAGGGATGCAGGTTCTGGAGTGGGCTGTCAGCTATCCTGATATGATGAAGTGCGTCATCCCCATCGCCACCACCACCCGCATGTCCGCCCAGGGCATCGCCTTTGACTGGATCGGCAGAGAAGCGATCCAATCCGATCCCCAGTGGCACGGAGGCAATTACAGAGAAAACGCCGCCAATCCCGCAAGAGGTCTGGGTGTGGCGCGTATGATCGCTCACATCACCTATCTGTCTGATGAGTCCATGACCCGCAAATTCGGGCGGAATCTTCAGAACAAAGAAAGCTACTCCTTTGACTTTGCCCATGACTTTGCCGTGGAAAGCTATCTCGAATATCAGGGGCAGAAGTTCGTGGAGCGTTTCGATGCCAACTGCTACTGTTACATCACCCGTGCCACCGACTACTTTGACCTCACCGCCCATGCCAACGGCAATCTGGTCAAAGCCCTTGAAAATGTCATGGCGGATTTTCTGGTGGTCTCCTTTTCCAGCGACTGGCTCTTCCCCCCGGCGGATTCTCACGAACTGGTGCGGGCGCTGCTCCGCAACAAAAAGAAGGTCACTTACAGCAATGTCATTTCAGGATACGGTCACGATGCGTTCCTGCTTGAAGTCGATACTCTGGGCAGCATGATCCGTGATTTCCTTGCCAACCAGATGCAGGAGGTTGAAAATGTTTAAGGCTCACCGTGATTTGAATATGCGTCTTGATCTTGAAGTCATCTCTTCTCTGGTCACCCCCCGCGCAAGAGTCCTCGATCTGGGATGCGGCGACGGAAGTTTTCTGCGCCATCTGCGCAACGACCGGGGGGCTGAGGTCCTCGGACTTGAGATCGATCCCGCTCTCGTGGGCAGATGTATCGCCAACAATGTGCCTGTGGTCCAGTGGGATTTCAGCACGCCTCTTTCATTTCTTGAAGAGAAAAGTTTTGATCTTGTCATCCTGAGTCAGACACTTCAGGAAACAAAAGAACCTGACAAACTGCTTCAGGAAATCGTCCGTATCGGGAAACTTGCGGCAGTGAGTGTCATCAATTTCGCTCATTTTTCCTGCCGGTTCCAGCTTATGTTCCGCGGTGAAATGCCGAGAACGCCCCAGATCCCCTATCACTGGTATGATACACCCAATATCCATTTGAGCACTATTGATGACTTCAGAAAGCTCTGTTGCGAACTGGGTTTTGAGATCAGAGAAGAGATCCCCATTCCGGCGCGTTTTCCCCGCTTGAGCAAGCTCTACCCCAACTTCTTCGCCGTGGGCGGCGTTTTTCTGCTCAAGGCAAAATAAAGTACCTTCCTGTTATATCCTCCCTGCCGGGTGAGTTCAAAAACTTACTCAGCAGGGTTTTCTTTTTCCAGGAACTCTTCAAGAGCGGTAAAGTTGACGATTTCTCCTGCGGGGAAAAGGTTTTCAGGAACTGCGTATGAAAGGTAGTTGTCACTCCATCCCCGCAAGAGACCTTTGTCTGAGCGTTCAAAGACGACCTGAGCATTTTTGCCGATCTGGGATCTTCTGAATGCAGCGGCACTCTGCTCCGCCACCTCTTTCAGCTGCCGGAACCTTTCTTTGACCACATCGGGTTTCACCTGTTCCGGCATTTTTGCCGCCGGAGTCCCCGGACGGGGAGAGTAGGAAAATATATGCACATTGGCAAATGCCATCTCTCTGACAAATTCAAGGGATTGTGCAAAATCTTCATCGGTTTCGCCGGGAAATCCAACGATCACATCTGTTCCGACATGGACACCCGGCAGTTTTTCCCGGGCAGCGGCAACAAAACGGCGGTATTCCCCGCAGGTATAGCGGCGGTTCATGAGCTTCAGGATCCTGTCGGAGCCGTGCTGCAAAGAAAGATGAAGAAAACGGCAGACTTTCTCCCCTCCCGCCGCCATGGCGTCGATCATGGAAAAATGATCCATCCGGGGCTCGGTGGAGCTCAGGCGGATCCGGAAGTTGCCCGGAATATTGCAGAGGATCTCCAGCAATCCGGCAAGATCACATCCGGAGTCATTATAGGCGCAGGTATTCACGCCAGTCAGCACAAGTTCCGGGAATCCGTCAGCCACAGCCTTGCGGCAGTCGGATATCACCTCATCCAGCGCCCGGGAGCGCTCCCTGCCCCGCACATAGGGCACAATACAGTAGGTGCAGAAATTGTTGCATCCCTCCTGGATCTTGATGAATGCGCGGCTGCGGAAAGGGAATGCCGAAAGAGTCTCTTCTTTGAATACACTCTTTCCGGAATTAAGTTCAACGTTCCCCTGACCGAAACGCGCCACGGAGTCCGGGATCACCACTTTTCCGTCATTGGGCAGTGCCGCATCGGCTCCCGCCTCAAGAAATGTTTGAGGATCAAGCTGGGCGGCACATCCGGTGACAATGATCTGCGCGCCGGGATTTTCCCGCCGCATCCGCCGCACCATACGGCGGCTTTTGGCGGCGGCTTCAGCGGTCACAGCACAGCTGTTGAGCAGTATGAGGTCAGCAGAAACACCCGCTGACGGTTCCACGACCTCATAACCTGCGCTCTGAAGACGCGCTGTAAGCAGGGCACTGTCAGCAATATTGAGACGGCATCCAAGGGTATGTATTTCTGCGTATTTTTTCATCAGAGAAACTTTTTTTTCTTAACGGTAACGGGGCTTTATTTGCCGTCTCTTTCTTTGAGCATGGCGCGGAATCCCTGAGCCATAAAGCCCCAGTCGCTGCCCATGGCGATCCAGTCAACACCGCGCTCCTGCCATCTTGACAGAGGAGCTGAAGCGGTCCCCAGCATCTTGCCGGCGGCTTTGGTCTTGCGGCATATTTCATCAATGACCTTGTTGAGTTCAGGATCCTCAGTCTGGCAGAGGATCCCCATGCTGCCCGAAAGGTCACAGGGACCGACACAAATGCAGTCCAGACCGGGTACTTTAAGGATCTCATCAAGATTCTTCACAGCGTCAATATGTTCGATTTGAACAATGACAAGAGGTTCTGAGTCAGAAAGTTTGAGATATTCAAAAAGATCCGTCGTCCCGTAACGCACGGCACGGCGCACACCGCAGCCGCGGATCCCCCGGGGAGGATAACGGCAGGCGGAAACCGCCGCCTCTGCCTCTTCTGCACTGTTGACCATGGGAATGATGACTCCCGCAGGAGCCAGATCAAGAACCGGTTTCAGGACGCCGGGATCATTGGCAGAGACCCGGACAAAAGGAGCACACCCTGTTCCCCGGCAGGCTGTTACATGTCCCTTGATGATATCAAGGGTATGAGGACTGTGTTCAGCATCGATCCACACAAAATCCAGCCCGCAGTCGCCGGCGCATTCACAAACGGCCATATCAGAAAGTGACACCACTGCACCAAGGGCGGTTTTGCCTGAAGCGATGGTGTTTCTGAACTTGTCAAGATGGTTGATTTCCATAAAACGTGCATCTCCTGAAATTTCTTGAATCACGGCTCTAAAATATCACACTTTGAAACAAAAAGCAAATGACTTTTCAGGCAAAAGTTCTTTTTTTCCCCCTGGCCTCTTCTTTGCGGAGGATTTCTCAATACTCCTGCCCCCGCGGGAGTGTGGAATTTCGGTTGCGTTTTTATCGGCTCCGCCTTGACAAAAAGGCTTTTTTGAATTATATTATACAAATGTATTTATCAAGGAGATTTTACACTTATGGACATGGCCGTTTTGGACGATCTGGTGTTGGCGGCGCTTGATGCGCCGGTTAAAGCGAACTTTGATGCACTTTACAATCTGCTTGCCAAAGAAGCAGCGATTCCTGCTGAGGCAGGCAACGCGCTCAATACGCTCTGGGAAGGCCTGATTGAAAAACTCAATCCTGAAGCGGCTGTTTTCTGTTTCCGCGCCGCTGAATTACAGCTGCCCGAATCTGAACTGTTCCGCAAAGTGCTGGTCAATTCAGCAACGACACTGCTGCCTCCTTATCTCACCCGTCCCCCGGTCATGCGCGCCATCGGCGTCAGAGATGAAAAACTCAAGATCCAGGAGATCGCTGCACGCTGGGTTAAACTGCATCTGCTCAAAAACGGAACCATCGTCTTTCTGCCCGGCAGCAAACGCTGGGGTGTCATCGGAACCATTGACAACATCAACGGAACTGTGATCGTCAACGCCTTTTCCGGCATCGGTGTCAACAGCGCCACCCCTCTTGATACTGTTCTCAAAGAGGCTGTGCTGCTGGCTCCCGGTCCCGAACTCAACAAGCTGGTTTCCACCACCAATATGCCCACCTACACCGGGTTTCACAACATCATCAAGCGCCGCACTCTGATGCCCCTTACCGAAGAGACCATCAAAGAGATGGCTCAGGCCGGCTGCGGCAGAAATATGACTCCCGCCGCTTTTGCCGAGTATTGGCAGGGTGAAGAGGGGGCTGCGGCAGCAGCTCCTGCCGCCAGTGAACGCCGTTCCTGCAACGGCCGCAGTCTTCAGGAGATCTGCGACCTGCTTCAGGAAGAAGGCGACGCCGGAGAATTCTCTGATGCCGATGCGGAACTCTTTGTCAAGTTCTTCACCCAGCTGAAACCTGAAACTGCCAAGCGCAACCCCAAACTCCTTGCCATGGATATTTCAGGAATCGCGCTCCGCATGAATGGTGTCAACCTTGAAAAGGTCATCGCTCCCATGCGCGCCAAGGCCGCTTTCTGGCCCGAAGCCCCGGCAAAGGCTTCATACGAAGCACTCTCCCTCTGGGGGGATCTGCCTGCTAAAAATCTGGAGGGCCTCGCCAAGGCCACCATTATGGCTTTTGATGATGAATATCTGACCGAATGTGCTTTGGTTCTGCCCCTCAAGGCTCTGAACAGCATCTGCACTCTGCTGGATTCCGACCAGATCTACGATGCCGCCAAGCAGGTCAGCCGCTGCAGCTGCGACTTGCTCATGTGGATCTGGAAAAACCGCAAAAAGCACAAACACGATGAACTTCTTTCTCTGGTCAACATTGAAAATGTCTGCCGTGCTTTGAATGTGACAGAAGAGCCTCCCCGCGCCTGGAACGCAGCGCTCCGCGAGCTGAAAACTTCACTCATGGACAAGAGCGATTTCCAGCAGTTCCTCCTTGAGAACTGTCCCGGCGTTGAAGAGTTTGCCATTGTGCTTCAGGGTGCCACTTTCCTCGGTCCCCGTGATCGTCAGAGCCTTCTTGCCAAGATGGCGAGAAACTCCGAAAGCCTCAGGGAATTTCTGGAAAACGGCGCTGCTCACAAGCTCATCAATGCCAACGCCAAGAAAGAGGACTCCCTTTCAGCACCCAAAGAGACCACCGAATTTACCAGCGCCCTCTCACGGCAGCGTATGCAGGATGAACTTGACGACCTTATCAATGTTCAGATTCCCGAAAACCGCGAAGCGCTCAAAACTGCCCGCGCCCATGGTGACTTCCGCGAAAACGCCGAATTTGACGCCGCCAAAGAGCGCCGCAACTTCCTGCGCCGCCGCCGGGAGGAACTGGAGCATGATCTGGGCACCATCCAGGCCATGCTGATGAAAGATGTCAAAGTGGAAAACACCGCCGTCATCGGTTCTGTTGTGGATGTTGAATTTTCCGACTCCGGTAAAGACAGTTTCTTCCTGCTGGGCGCCAGAGACGGTGATCCGGACAAAAAATATCTTTCCTACCGTTCACGCCTCGGCGCTGCGATCCTGGGACACTCTGTGGGTGATACCTTTGAGGTTCCCGGAAACCGCACCTGCAAGCTCTGCGCAGTGAAAGCACTCCCCGCAGCACTTGTGGCGGAGCTTGACGCTTGAGAAACAAGATACTCAAACTCTATTTCCCCGCCTTGATCCCCAGATACCGCCAGGCAAAAAAATGGCGGTGTCTGGCGGGGTACAATGCGGCTTCCATCATCTCTGACGGCGGACCGTTTCAAATGGTCCGCCACTCAGTCAAGGCACATACGCCCTCTGCAAGAAACAGGCGTATTCTTTTTTTCTCAGATCTTCACTATGCTCCGGGGAATGAATACCTCAGTGACGCATTGTGTTCCATCGCCCAAGAGCTCAAAGCAGACCTGATCCTCTGCGGCGGCGACCTTTGCAGCGATGCAGTCAACATCAAATACCTGCCCCCTCTTCTTGACCGCCTTTCACGCTATGCTCCCTTGTGTGCAGCTGTTCCCGGCAACTGGGAACGGGGCAAAGAGTGGTTATCTCAGGAGTTCTGGAAAGAGTTCTTTCAGAAATACAACTGGCACTATCTCTGCAATGAATCTCTTGAAATCGGCGATTGGGGATGGGTTTACGGCTGTGATGATATTTCAAAAGGTTTTCCGGCAGTTCTTCAGGAACTTCCGGAAGATCGGGAAAAACTTTTCCTTGTCCACCGCCCTGATACGGCCATCTCTGTGGACCGGGAGTTCCCCTTGGATGATTTTACCCTTGTCCTCTGCGGTCATACCCACGGCGGGCAGATCAGAATACCTCTGTGGGGTGCCATCACCGCCCCCAGTTTTTACGGGCGCCATCTGACCTGCGGCGTTTACGGCAAAGATAATATCAGTACCCGCATGATCGTTTCAACTGGCGTCAATCACGCTTCATTCCCCTGGCGCATCAACTGCCGCAGGGAAGTGCTCCTCATTGAATTTAATTAACTTACAGGATACCTTGACGATGAATTCCAAAGACCAGTATGAAGTCACCCCTCTTTCAACCTATGATGAAAGAGAATTTGATATGCAGATCCGCATGCTCCCCATGCGGGACGGAAAAAAACTTTATACTGCTGTCTTTCTGCCCAAAGGAGTTTCAAAGCCTGTGGGGACTATATTGTTCCGCTCCCCCTATTTCCGCCGGGAATCTCTTGCCGGTCCCAGCACATTTGCCTTGAGACATGGTCTTGCCGCCGTATATCAGCACTGCCGCGGCACCGCTGCAAGTGAAGGGGAGTTTTTCCCCACCCGCAGACAGTTTGAAGAACACGACGGCGAAGACACACTCAACTGGATCTTACAGCAGCCCTGGAGCAACGGCAGAGTCGCCCTTATCGGTTCATCCTACTCCGGGTTGACACAGTGGGCTGCCGCTTACAGCGGCAGCAGTGCCATTGTCGCTCTGCGTCCTCATGTTGCCGCTGTCCACAGCTGCAACAGTATTGCGATCACGGGGGGCGGCAGCAAACACGGATTCATGGTCTGCTGGGGGTTGAGTATGTTCCACAGGAATAAATTCGGATACAATGATGTGCCTGATTTTGATGCGGATTTGTTCCATCTGCCTGTCAACGAAACGGATCTGCACTACAATTACGGTGTGGTGGAGTTTTTCCGGGATTTCATACGATCCGCTCAAACGCCTTCAACCATGCGTCAGGGACTCAGAGAACGTTTCAGCAATGTCAAGGCCCCTGCTTTTATTTCAGGAGGCTGGTATGACGCGTTCAAACAGGAAAATATCCTGAGCTTCAATTTGATGAAGGAAATTGCCGCTTCAGATAAAGCCAGGCGTTATACCCGTATGTTTTTCGGTCCCTGGGTCCACGGCGGTCTTATCAATAAAGAGGAGTTCGGGGAAGAGAACGATCAGAAAGAGCTTGTCAAACTGCAGGATCAATTTATCCTCAACGCCCTGAATGATCCGGACTCCGATCCCCTGCCCGGCTTTCCTCAGGTCACCTTTTTTCTTCTGGGAGAAAAACGCTGGTGCCATTCAGAAACATGGCCTCCGCAGAATAAAGAGAAAAAGTATTTCCTCAGAAAAGAGCGCTCTCTTGCCGGAACTCCGGAAGAGGAAAAAGAAAGTATTTCCTCCTATACCTACGATCCCGCCGATCCGACGCCCTCTTTCAACGGCAAAAGGCACTCACTCGGATACTATGACCGCAGAGAGACTGAAAAGCGCTCAGATATCATCTGTTTCACCTCAGAGAATCTTGACACTCCGCTGACCATTGCCGGTAATGTCAAACTCCGTCTCTTTGCCCGCAGCAGCGCTCCTGACACCGACTTTTACGCAACCTTGAGCGATGTTTACCCTGACGGACGCTCCATGTTCCTCGTGACCGGAATGGTCAGGGCGCGCTTCAGCAAGTCACTTGAGCGTGAAGAGTTCCTCTCTCCCGGGGAAATCAGAGAGTACGAAATCAATCTGGGGGATATTGCCAACACCTTTCTTCCCGGCCATGCCCTGCGTCTTGCCATCCACAGCGCCAATTTCCCAAGCCACTCCCGGAATCTCAATACCAAAGCCCCCGTCAACGAAGGTGTCTTCATGGAAAGCGCCTTTCAGGAAATTTTTCACGATGCGGAACATCACTCCTGCCTGATCCTGCCTGAAAGCACAGAAAAATTCTGAAAAGCTGATCACAACTCCTGTTTTGAGGGAGAAAAACTGTTTTTTTATTTGCATTTGCATTTACGGCAGTGTATTGTAAGAAAATCACATGTTTTTTACCTCAAATAACTAGTCAAGGAAAAGAAAATATGGCTGAGCAGGTCTTTGATCAGGAATTCAATTTTTTCAACATTCTGCCCTATTCCCCCGGAGAAGAGGAGCTTCTCGCCCGGGAAACCATTGAATATGTGGAGCGCACCGGAAACCGGAATGTCCTTTACTCACTCACCTTGAGTCCCGCCGGATTCCCCGCCATGAACAAAGTCCACAGTATGCTTGAAAGCTACAAAAAGCTCAAAGCCCATTTACAAGGGAGCCGTGCCCGGCTCGGGGTGCTTTTTCAGGCAGTGCTGGGACACGGCGCAAGAAACTTTCCCCCCGCCGATCTCAAGGCTCGTCCCATTGAGCCGTGGGTGCGGATGG
>JAGBWB010000362.1 GCA_017629975.1 Lentisphaeria bacterium | reverse complement strand
AATGGCAAAGATGTCATTCGCAAAGAGCTGTAAAGGGTAGTTTGAGGCTGCTACCTGCAAGGTAACAGCCGAAAACGCTCCCTTTATCAGATCGAAGCGAGGGCGCTTTGACAATTTTGAGGAGTTTTGAAATTGCCTCATGTATATATTTATTCCACTGCAAGGACAACGGGCCGCCAGATGCCGCCCTGTCCGCGGAGATCCTGTACTTTGACCACCAGGGACTGATACTTTTCGTTCCAGTTGATATTTTCATCAATACGGATGGTAAAAGCAGTTTTCCAGTCGTTACTGTTTTTGAAGATCCGGGTGCCGCAGAGTTTGCCGTTGAGATAGATCCAGGCGGACTCATCCACGGCGCCGAAGAGCAGAAAGATCTTTTTGCCTTTCCACTTTTCCGGGATGTCAAGGCGCAGGCTGTACCAGCCGATGCCGTCATAATTTTTCATGAACGCCCTGAGTGCGGGGTGGGCAAAGTGTCCGGGGTTTTCCCAGTTTGAGTTGACATTGACCTTCTGCCAGCAGCTTTCGCCCTCGGCAAAAGAGGTTTTCTGCCAGTTCAGTTTTTCCCCCTCCTTTTTGGGGTCGGGGGTGAAGAACCAGTAAGATGAAAGCACTTTACCGTCGGAAAAACGCTCCAGAGCGGCGGCAAGTTTGCCCCCTGTCACATCTCCGAACCCGGATTCAATATCAAAGAGCCGGTACCAGTTCATATTGATTTTATCCCAGTTGTCAATGCGGAACTTATGAAGTTCCCGGGCGGCGGGGAGTTTGGCGTTCCCCGATGCCGCAAGGGCCCGGTAAGTGAGTCTTGCGTGTTTATTTGCAAGAGAGAGCTCATCCAGAAGTTCCTTTTGTCTGGAGTTGAGTTTTTTCTTCTGAGCGTTCCGGAGTATTTTATCTGTGATGTCAAAGTCTTTTTCAAAGTAGTATTTGTCAAGATCCCACATAAGTCCTCTGCGGAAATTGCCGTATTTGCCTCTTTCAGCGATCTTCTTCCGGTTGGGCAGAAGTCTTTTTTCAAAGATCTCTTTGCGCCAGTAGGTGTAATATTCTTTCACTTCAGGAGCGGCGGCGCCGTAGGCGGAGCAATATTCATTGAAGTGCTCCTCAAAGCTCCGTTCCGGGAAGACATGGGCGCGGGCAAGAATGTAGTCCGCGATCCCTGTTGCCGCCCAGAATCCGTGGAGCGAATCGTAGTCCGTCCCCACCATGCCGTTTTTGAATCCCACCTGAAAGTGTCTGAACATGATCTCTTCAATGCCCATGGGGAGTCCGGTGTTGATGTGCTGGTCATTGGGGCGCTGGAACATGACCTCCGCCCCTTTGCGGCGCCACTCTTTATACATTTCATCACTTTTCTCATAAGTCATCATGTGGGGGACGAATCCGATGACGATCCCCGGCTCCACCCGGTTCCGGCGGGGGGGGAAACGGTAGGCGCTGTAAGCGTAGAAGCCGACCCGCACCTTGGGGTCGATCTTCCGCGCCCGTTTGACGACCTCGTTTGCCATCCACAGATAGCGGTCGGTCAGGTCGGAGTCCCACTTTTTGCCGGGGAGGATGGGGGCATCCAGCTTGCGGCAGTTCATACATTCGCAAAAATTTCCCCAGTCGTTTTCGCAGACATTGATCATGGCGGGGCGGGGTTTTGCATTTTTCCAGTTGTCAACGATCCTGTTGATGAGTCCCTCGTTTGAGGGACAGATCTTGATGTTGGCAGGATTCCCCCAGGGGGCGCGTTTACCGTTGAAAAGTCCGAAATATTCAGGGTGCTTTGCGCCGTAGCGCGCCCACCACTTTGTAAAGGCGTGTCCGTATCTGAAGTGGACGCTTGCTCCTGTGCGGTGCTGTTTCAGCCAGCGGAGTGTTTCCAGATTGCGTTTGGGGAGATCCGCTGCCGCTTTCTTGCGGTAGAAGAGGGGCAGATTCAGATCATTTGCCGCCTTTTTCGGGGCAATGATGCCGTGGCGGATCTCTCTTTTGACAAGCTGTCCGGGGTCCCAGCTGTTCCGGGCGCTCTTGAGTTTCAGCTCTGAAGCAGGGGTGTAGCTTGTGCCGGATCTGCCGGGAGCAAGAAAGAGAAAACCAAGCTGCCGCTCCAGAAAGTCATAGACGGCGGTCAAATCCCCGGTCCGTTTGATCCAGCGGAAAATGAACTCATCTTTTTTGCCTTTTGCCACAGAGTCGTTGTCACCGTAAAAACGGGTCTGTTTCACCTCTGTTTCCCAGACGGCCTCTTCGGGTTTCAGTTTGGCGGAAGCGGGCTTTTCAAAGAGGAAGATGTATTTCCCCGGGGATGGCTTTGAAGCGATGGGGATTTTTTTCCCGGTCATCATCCGGATATGGTATTGAAGCTCTCTTGCCGCCAGACGGGTGACGGCGCCTGCGTTGGAGTCCACCACGATGAGGGCATTTTCCGGTTTAACGGTAAAGGAACCTGCCGTAAGCGCAAGGGAGAGGGAACAGATCAGAAGAAGCAGGATTTTTTTCATGGAGTCTTTTCTCTTTTATACTTCATTATTCAGCACTCTTTTCATACAATAACACTCTCTCCGGGAATTTACAAGGATATTTGCAAAAAAAGCAAAAAAAATCCCGGCAGTTCAAAAACCGCCGGGCAGCAGGAGAACGGGAGTACCTTATTTTCCGGGGAGCGTCACCAGCACGACGCCGGCGCCGTTCATGGTGACTTTTTTGTCCACAGGCGAAAGGACGCGGAACTTCACCAGATGAAAGACCTTATCCCCCACCGCAGTACGGGTGCGGGTGGTGTCAAAGCTGACCAGATCGTAGTATTTCCCCGTGTCGTTGCTGAAAAATTTCCCTTTGGTGCCGTTGGGCAGATGGATGATATCTTTTTCTTCAAAGTAGGAGTAAATGTAGTACCCCTTGTGGACCCGGTGGATATATGCCGCCGCAGTCCCCGCATTGTCCCAGGCGTGGACCGTATCGGAGTCGGTGACGATGATCCCGTCATAGGGGGTGACGATCTTGTAATATTTGCGCTGCTCCTGAAGCAGAGCCAGCTCTTTTTTCATTCCCTGAAGTTTGGTCTCAAGGAGTTCTGTATTCTGCTCCGCCTGACGGATATTGAGTTCTTTCAGACCTTTGCTGACCTTTTTCTGGTCGTTGACGGCGATTTCCCATGCGGCGTGGGCATCTTCAAAGGCCTGTTTTTTGGCGCGCATTTCCAGCTCTGAAACGCTTTTGGTGTCATAGAGTCTTTTGTAGACTTCCCACTCTTTGGCGGCGCGGTCATAGAGTTCTTTGGCGCGGCGGGTCTTCCAGGAAATGTTCCTGTAATCCGAGGGCAGCGGATCCAGCCGGGTCAGCGCCACTTTGGTCCGCTGTAAGGCAAGTTCTTTTTCCAGCGAGGCGATACTGTTTTCCGCCGCGACGATCTTCTGGCGCAGGTCAAAGTCATCGTACTCAAGGATGCAGTCCCCCTTTTTGACCGGCGTGTCAGAGTAGTAATGGACCTTGGAGACATAGGCGCCGTACTTGTTTCTGAGGGTGGTGCAGCTGCGGCCCCGGATGTAGCCGTACCCGGTGAGAAGACGGGGCGCTTGAGACTCTTCAGCTGTTTTTTCCTCTTTTGGCTGCGGCTGCTGTCGGACCTCTTCCGGGAGCGTTTGTTTCTGCTCCGGAACCCACAGGCGGCAAAAAGACAATGCCGCCGCTGCCCCGGCAATGACGCACAGGGCATAAAGTGCAAATTTTTTCATGGTACCCCTACCTGATTTTCAAATGGATAAAGAGAATCGTTCTCCTTTTCCTCAGGTTTAATATACCCCTCTTCCCGGGGATTTGCAAGGCGGAACTTGAAGAAATCTCTTTATCCCGGACTTGCATTCTTCACTTTCAGGGGATATCTTAAACAAGATGTCACATAAATATGTCAGTTTGATTCAAGGAACCATGAAGCTGTGTCTGTTTTTCTGAAAGAAGGAACGCTCTTTTCCGGATGCAAGATCCTTTCCCGGTGCGGCAGGGGCGCTTTCGGCGTCACCTACCTTGCCCGGACGCCTCTGGATGAAACGATCATCATCAAGATGGTCTCTTCCCCCGCCGGAGTTGAAAAGGAGCTGAAAGGCGTCCGCAGTTACATGCAGATCTCAGGGAAACACCCCAATCTGCTCCAGATCTTCCACACCGGCGTCACGGATGATGGATTCTTCTACACCATGGAGGCCGCCGACAACTGCGGTTCAGAAGAGGAATACTGCCCTGCCACCTTGAGCAATCTGCTGAAAAAGTTTCACTCATTCACCCCTGAAGAGGCGATCCGCATCATCCGGGAACTTCTGAGTGCGGTGCAGGTCATGCACGAAGCCAAACTGATCCACCGGGATATCAAGCCTGAAAACATCATCTTTGTCAGGGGCAGGCCCAAACTCAGCGATCCCGGACTTGTGACCGAAGTGGGCAAAACCGTCTCTTTTGCAGGGACTTTCGGATTTCTGCCCCCTGAATGTTTCAACGGCAGCGTCCCCATCAGCGAAAACGGCGATCTTTACGCTCTGGGCATGGTCTTTTACTGCATGGTCACAGGATTTTCCCCCAAAGACTACCCCAGACTCCCCCTTGATATGCGGATTGAAGTCTGCCGTCAGATCACCCCTGCGCTGCTGCAAATGTGCAACAGGAATCCTGCCAAACGGTTCAAAACGGCAGAGGAGTTCCTTGCCGGACTCCCGGAAAAATTGGAAAATCCCACACCTTTTGAGAAGTTCCGCGAAGAGTTCCGGAACTGGAAGAACTGCAACAGGACTCTTCTGCGGGGCATCATGATCCTTGTGACGGCACTGCTGATCCTGCTTTCAGGGACAGGGGCGCTGGGCGTGTTTTTTCATCAGCGCCGCCAGCAGCAGCTCCTTGCCTGGCAGCAGGAGTATAAAGAGTTCAAGAGCCGGGACAGCAAAAGGCGGGAGCTTCTTGAGTTCCAGCTTGAAAACTTTTTCCCTGAACTCAGCGGCTCCTATCTCCAACTGAAAGAGAAACTTGAAAAAGACGCTGCACAGAACCGCTGGCAGCAGGCGGCGGCGGGAAGCAGAAAAATACAGCAGCTTCTGCGCGCAGGCGCCGTAAAACATCTTGACGCGCTTCTCCGGCAGAATCCCTCTGAAGCGCAGGAGATCTTTGCTCTTTCAGGGGCGTTCCACGGATTTCTGACCACTCCTCTTGCTGTTTT
>JAGBWB010000361.1 GCA_017629975.1 Lentisphaeria bacterium | reverse complement strand
CGGGGGTGGCATTTTCAAAAAACTCTCTCATCTCTTCATAAAACTTTCCATACAAAGACTCCGTCACCCGGATCAGAGCGGAGTCATCCGCCTTGCACTCAATATAGAACTTGAAACTTCTGCCTGAACTTAGCATGGAGGCTCCGGGTATCGTCACCACTCTTCCGGTATTGAGTTCCATGGCAAGTTTGTTTTCACTGTTGACACTTCCGGGGCAAGCGTAGCGTCCGGTATCGTTGAGATACCACTGAAGAGCAGGAATAAAAAGCAGTATCTCTTCTGTCATATTTTCAGGCGCGGGGTTGTGATTGAAAAGACGCACCGTCTCTTGAGTTCCCCCTGTGGAAGAAACGCCCACAAAACGGTACTCAATACCAAGGGCCTTGAGGAGCGCCCCCAGCACGATGGCACGGTCTGCGGAGTTGCCGTATCCGGATTTGAGCGTCACATCAGCCCTGCTGAGAGCTGAAAGAGGCATATCTTTCACCGCTCCGGGAACCTTGCGGATAAACTTGTCAACATAATCCCTGACAGCAATAATAAGCTCTTCTTTCTTGTCTATCAGGTGCCAATTTTGTTCTTTGATAAGTTTTTCTGCTGCGGGGAGTGAACTTGTCACCTTGTCAGAAAGAAGTTTATTCACTTTGAGAGCATAACTTCTGTTATCTTCCGAACTCAGAAGCACTCCGGGCAGAAAGAGCTGCCAGAGAGGTTGACTTGCTTCATTCTGCACCCGGGGCAGATTGCTGAATTGCCAGAGAGAGATCTGCTTTCCTTTGTGACGCCGTTCTTCATAACGGAGTATATGTTCCCCTGTGACATTTTTTTTGAGATAGATATTTTCCGGTGCTGTCACTTTCAAAGAACCTTTGATCACAGGCGCCGACATAGTGGCAAAACAGAATTGTCCGGAAAAGAAAGGACGCTTCACAAATTTCCGGGTCATATCCAGCACCACCGTACTTCCGGGGACGACCCGGGGAAGACTTATGACCATGATTTTCTCTGCCGGATACCGGGGAGCGCTGCCATTTCTGGGTGAATCCATCACATTGATCTCAGAAGGCATCACTTTTCTGACCTTTCCGTCAGGAGCAATCACGGAAGCCTCCACCTTTTCAACTTCTCTCCAGCCGGGAAGAAAAGAGAGTTTGACTTCGCTGTGCTCTTTGACTCCGGCGTAGTTCAATATTTTCCGCCGGATTCTGCTTCTGACGCTCCAGTTTTCCAGATTCTTGATATTTACTGAATAGTCCATCTGTTCAACGACCGAATTGGCACCGGGGAACGCGGCAAGGGTTTCAGCGATGGAAGGCAGTTTGAAATCATCTCCTGCAACAGGGATGACTTTTGCGGCTTTTCTGATTTTTTCCAGAAGCCGCTTCAATTCTGAATACTCTTTTGCCGTCACTTCAAGGGTATTGACACTCATATTGCGCGTCAATTTAAGAGTTCCACCCGACAGAAAAGCTTTTCTGCTGAATGCTATTTTCTTGCCGATTCTGAAGTGCTCCGGCTGCGGCAGCGCCTTGATCCGGCATGTCCGGGGCAGAGAAAGCAGCAGCTCTTCATCTGTGGCGCAGGTGCTTGCAAGTTTCAGGGGGTATTTTCTTGACAGCAGAGAAACATCCTGAAAGAGCGCTTCACCGATGCCGAACACAGATGAAAACTCAGGAAGGGGAAGAAGCTGAGCCCCCTTTCCCTTGCCCGCAGGGGCGGAAAAGGAGAAACGGAACTCAATATTCCTTGACATATCACGGATATTTTCAGGAGTCACAGTTAATTTTTCAAGCACCGCCCCCGGAAGAACTTTCTGAAGACGCCCGGTGAAAAAAGTTCTTTTTTCTTCTGAAGTCCACCTTGAAAGTGCGCCCCGGTAATAAAGGTCATTCACTCCGAGAAGTTTGACTGTACTTTCACCTCTCAGCATCTCTTCAGAGTCGATTTGAGCCGTTGTACGGATAAGGGCGGCGTTTTTCTGAGCCGGTACAACCAGGGAACGGTGGAGCTTTTCCCCCCCGGGATGAGCCACCAGATAACTCATATCCGCCTGAAACGCAGGGAAAAGCTCTGTTGTGGATTCATAGGTGGGATCCATCAGCACATAATTTCCTTTGCCCAGCTCAACAGCGGTAACGGCATGATTGAAATAAGTGTTGGGGATCTCATCATCTTTGGGGTCACCCGCCATAAAAAGCACAGGATAGGCTTTGAATCCTGCAATTTCAAGCAAAGAAACCAGCAGAGCCGCTTTATCCCGGCAAACACCGTAGCGCTGCTCAAAGGTGAGATTCACATCGTGGGGTTCGTATCCGGGGGCCTCTTTTTCCGGGGTGATCCCCATGTAACGGACATTCTGGGAAACAAACTGGAAAATCGCCCTGATTTTTTCCATATCGCTCTTTTTCCCTTTGACCAGAGCTTCAACATGCTTTTTCATGGCGGGAGTCACCGCGTCAAGACGGGGACGGCAGAGCTGCCAGTACCAGCGTGAGATCTCCTCCCACGACTTTGCGGTGCTGACCAGCAGACGCTGGACACAGGTATGCAGTTCAGCCATTCCCGGTTCGGGGATGACCTGAGGCACATTACGGGCGCTCCATTTATAAATGATGCGTCCCCCCTTTTTTTCCCGGGAAAATGTGACCGTGCCTTTGACTTCATCCTTGAGGGCGATGGAGCGCAAAGGCAATTCTGCGGGGGCATTGACCTCAATATTGTTTTCCAGAATGGGGGAAGTGGATTGAAGAAGAGAGTAATTGCTCCAGACGCCGGGCATCCGGGCTTTGAAGTGCTCATCCACACTTTTCAGATACAGGATATCCCCCACTTCAATGCGGGGAAGATTTATGACCAGATTGCAGCTGGCAGGGTCATAAATATTGCTCGCCATCTGAGAGGAGTCAACCACAGTACGGCTGTTTTTGGCAATATCCACATCGCGCCTGCTTCCGTCAGGCTTGATGACGGTCACTTTCAGAACCTTCACATGGTTGTAATGAGTGTTGAAGTAAAACTTCAGATTCCGCAGAGACTCCCTGCCCTTTTCGGTAAGGACCTTCAAATAAAGTTCATCAGAAACCTTGTAGACACCTGATTTTTCATAGGTGTAGCACTCATTTTCTCTCAACAGCACACTGTCGGCATCGGGGAATCGGGAAACTGTGATCTCAGCTGCTTTTTTCAGCAGCGCCCTGTCAATTTCTGCCGCTGCCGCAGCGCCGGAAAAAAGCGGTACAGCCAACAGAAACAACAGCCACAGAAACAGTGCTTTTTTCATATCTGATCCTCTCCTTAGTCTGCAAAAAAATACCTTTTTCAAATATATCACTTCCCCGCCGTTTTTCAAGGCTGAAACAGAACTTTTTACCAAAGTGTTTCACTGATTTGCCTTGCAGTGCTCCATGATCCTGCGGGCGATGTTTTCCGGGTCAAGTCCGTGTTCCCGGCGTAGCGCTGCTACATTGCCGTGCCCCACCGGAGCACCGCCCCAGTTAAAAGTCAATATTCTGCCCTGGGATCCTGAAGCACAGCATTCACAAAGAGCGCTGCCGAGACCGCCTGACGCATGATCTTCAATGACCGCCTGAAGTCTGTTTGAAAAGCGCAGTGCCGTTTCACTGTCAAAGGGAGCGGCAAAGCGTGCATTGATCAAAGTGCAGTTGATCCCCTCAGACTTGAGGATATCAGCTGCCGCTTCAGCAGTACCGCATTCGGCTCCCAGCGCCCACAGCACGGGGCCTTCCGGAAATTCCCGCAATATCTGAGCTTTTCCCATCTGCACTTTTTCCGGAGCGGGAAGCGCTTTTTCACAATCCCCACCCCGGGGGTAACGGATAACACAGGGTGCCTCAAGTCCATAAGCGAACTCCAGCATCATTTCAAGTTCTGCGCTGCTGCGGGGCATCATTACCGTCAATCCGGGCAGAGAACGCAGAAATCCCAAATCGTAAATACCGTGGTGGGTCGGTCCGTCAGGAACCGCCCCCGCCCGGTCAAAGACGAAGATCACCGGGACTTTCCCCAATACGGTATCATGATAAATACAGTCAAGTGCTCTTTGTGCAAAAGTGGCATAGAGAGCGCAGACAGGTCTTTTACCTCCAATGGCCATTCCGGCAGAAAATACGGCGGCGTGCTCCTCAGCGATGCCCACGTCAAAACATCTGCCGGGGAATTTTTCAGCAAAGGGAGTCATGCCCACGCCGGGGATCATGGCGGCTGAAACGCCAATGAGGCGATCATCTTTTTCACCTTTGCGGCACATCCATCTGCCGAGAGTTTCTGAAAATCCGCCGGAAGAAGCCGACATTCGGCCGCTTTCAGGTTCAAACTTCCCGACGCCGTGATAAGTGACAGGGGCATTTTCGGCATAGGCGGCCCCTTTTCCCTTTTTGGTCACCACATGGAGCATCAGGGGGCCCTCAAGATCTTTGACGCGTTCAAGCATGGTGATAAGTTCCGGCAGGGAGTGTCCGTCAACCGGACCGAAGAAGCGGAACCCGAAAGACTGGAAGATGGCACCGGGCGGCAGCAAAACAGCCTTGAGCCAGTCATCAAGACGGCGGAACAAACGGAAGAGCCGGGGAGAAAAAAGAATAAAATGACGGAAAAAACGGCGGGAACGGTTGTAAAACCGCCCCGAAATCAGCTTGCTCAGCTGCCCGCTGACTGCGCCCACCGCAGGAGATATGGACATCTTGTTGTCGTTGAGGATCAGAATAAGATTTTTTCCGCCCCGCCCGGCACTGTTCAAGGCTTCAAAAGAGATGCCGTTTCCCAGAGCACCGTCACCCACAACGGCGATCACTTTCTCAGGATCATTTTCCAGTTCCCGGGCAGCACCGATCCCCAGTGCGACCGAAAGGGCATTTCCCGCGTGACCTCCCACAGCAGGATCAAGGGGAGATTCTGCGGGGTGGGGAAATCCGGAGCACCCCCCCTTTTCTCTGAGTTTTTCAAAACTCTCATCTCTTCCCGTCAGAAGTTTGTGGGTGTAACACTGGTGCCCCACATCAAAAATAATGGGAGTTCTTGCCGGGTCAAAAACTTTGTGCAGAGCAATGGTCAGCTCCACACACCCCAGGTTGGAGGCAAGGTGTCCTCCATTGCTGCTGACTTTATCAATAATTCTTTTCCGGCAAAGAGCTGCAACTTCTTCAAGTTCTCTTACGCTCATTCTGCAAAGCCGGCTGTGTCCGGCGAAACCCTTCAAATCCATAATATGCAAACTCTCTGAAAAACAAATTGGTTCTCCTCAAAAGATAGCACATCCAAGCAATTTTGTCAAGTATCAACCTCAAAAGAAAGGGAAATTTGAATTTTCCTCAATATGGATTTGAAAAAAAGCTCCGGCGGGTATATCTTATAGAAAATACATCATTCCTGTTACTACGAAGAGATTTGAGATATGAAATACATGCTTTATCTTTTTCCCGTGCTGCTGTTTGTTTGCGCCGGGTGCTCCCCCGAAGTTCCGCCCCCGCCCGTGGAACGCAATGATTTGATCGTTCGCTTTTTCCGCAGTCTCAGAAGCAGCAACAGCGATGCCGCAGGTCTTCAGGGCGAAAAAATCTACACCATGGATAAACGGAACTACTTTGTTCAGAATCTTGTTGCAGTCCAACAGGCAAACAGCTATGTCCGCAGAGCACAGAACTTTCTCAATGCAGGTGATCTTGAACGCGCAATAAAAGAGCTGGAATCCGGTTTACGCCGTTTTCCCCGCAACACCCAGCTCCACACTCAGCTGGATAAACTCCGCAAGCTCCGCTACGCCGAGCGCCATTTCATCGCTATGAGAAGCGCTCCCAATCCCGTTGCAATGAACTCAGCTCTGGCTGCGGCTCAGGCAGGACTTGACGGTCTGGAATCGCCGAAACTCAATGCTTTTTTTGCAAACTATAAACAAAGTATTGAACGCTGGAACAAACATAATGCTCCAAGCAGCACCGGTTCTGCCAAAGTTCCCATCAGGAGTTTTGATGACAAGTGAAACAGCTTTTTTTTATTTTTCTGTTTCTTTTTCTTCCTTTCCGGGGAGCCGCCGCTTTTTTGCCGGAAATTGTTGCCCGCTTCGGCACTGTTGAGCTGAAAAAAGAACGCTTTCAGCGCTTTGATCTTCCCGCCTCCCCAGCAGAGCGCAAGGCGACTTTGAAAAAACTGGTTGATACTGAAATCTATTTGATCATTGTCCGCCGGCTTCTTGAACGTAGCGGCATCGCTCCTGACGCCGTTACAGCCAGACGCTATGTTGAGATGCGTAAAAAGAAATTCAGCTCCTCTCCTCAGACAGGATTCTTCAAGACTCTTGACGCCAGCATAAACAAGCCGGAGTTCCAACTCAAATGTGCGTTGTACTTCACCTTTTACGCAGCTGATCCTGCGACCGTGGAGCCGACTTCAGACGAAATACGCCAACATTACTATCTGAACCGTGAAAAGTTTCGGCTCCCGGTCAAAAGCGAACTTGCTCTCTTCCGGGCGGGAGCAAAGGATCCCACAGGTAAAAAGCAAAGTGAAGTGATCCTTGCCCGTCTGCGGCAGGGAGAGGATTTTTATGCGCTTGCCAAACAATACGACCCCAAGGGCAGAGGAAAAAACACAACTCCTGAACCGGAGCTGCGCCCTTACTTCAAAAAGGTCAAAGAGATCCCCGCAGGCAGCTGGGGAGCCGTTGAAACTCCCAAAGGGATCTACATCGTAAAGGTCCTCTCACGCTCCGCCGGAAGCTACCGGAGTTTTGAGGAAACAGAACCTTACATTACAGAAATGCTTTCAAGCGCCCGCCTGAAAAATTCCCTTGAACAATACATGAGGGAAATTATTGCTAAAAACCCTGTCCGGTACTTTTTTTAAGTCGCATATCCGAATATGGCAAAGGGAAATGTCACCGTATGCCACACCAGCTGGAACGGCGCCATGAGTCCGTCAACCATATTTCTGACCCCGTCTCCGAACATCCCCACCGGCGCCCCCAGCGTTGACTGGATCAGCCCCATGGGAAGTTTCAGGATCCCCAACAGATCGACCCCCATTTTCAAAAGATGGGCACCGGCATTTTTCAGCCCCTGAATAACATAGGGCATCATCACCTCCGCAGCTTTGATGGCGATGGAGGCGAGAATGGCGATGGTCACAGGGTCCATGGCGTGAAGTTTTGCATTCTCAACAGGCATGAAACAGCCGATGACAAGGAACATAATAACAATTGAACGACGGAATCTCATCAGGAACTCTCTCAGTAAAACATCCATTGCAGATATTGGATGATCTTATCAGAAGGCCCGGCCACAGGGGAGGCCTGAAATGAAAAGATCAACCGCTTGAAAGGCCGGGGATCACCGGCATCTGCCGTGATCCTGACCGTATAAATACCGCTTTCAGTACGGGGCATATTGTTGAGACGCCCCAACAGCAGCGGATCAAGGGAACCGTCGCTCAAGGGAACCTTTTCAGTTTTCCACTCCCGGATCGCCTCCATGATGGCTTCAAGTTCATCTTCGTCATCAATGTTGCAGTAGTTCATGATCTCCTGCTTTGTGGCGGTAAGCAAACTGGGGTTTCCTGAAATAGTCACCGTATTTTCAGGCGGGATCAATCTGACAGAAGAAAGGATCCCGTCTTTATCCACAGGCATCAGCTCCCTGAAACCGGGGATATAGAGCAGTTCCTCTCTGAACTGGATCGTTCCGTTCCGGGGCAGAGGTTTCATATCCAGGCCTTCGTAATCGCTTTCTTCCAGACCTTCGTTTGAAACATCGTCATTGGAGTCAATATAATCGGTGATCTTATCTTTCAAATTGTTCACCAGTTCAGTAAAATCCTCATCATCACCCATACCGACTTTGAGGGAGTCCAGAGATCTGCGGTACTGGGTCCCATCCATGCGCCTGCCCTGTCTGGCATCTTCAATGACCACTTTGACCTGTCTGCCGTAGTAATCTATGACATGGGGGGTACTGTCGGCGATAAACCGTTCATACTCGTACTCTTCATAATCTGTTTCGCCCAGAGTTTCACTGCCGTGAAGATAACGGTCCGCCGAAATCAGCCACTGGACTCTTTGAGCCACACCTTCGGCGACAAACATGGAACGCTGCTGTTCAACATGTGACGCCACTTCAAATGAACCGGAACTCCCGATAGCCATCATCAGCGCCGTAATCAAACCGCCGGTAAAGACCAGCACCAGCACAGCAAGCAAAGCGGAGCCCTGCTCTTTTGAGGAAAGACCTTTTCTCATCTTGAGCCTCGCCCTCCCCGGTTATTGCCGGCGCTGCGGTTTGAACTTCGGGTGGCGCGGCTTGAAGTTGCCGCAGAACGGTTACCGAAATTACTGTTGTAGTTGACACCGCAAGTGCGTCTGAGCCAATACTCTTTGGTTCCGTTCTTCCACTCAACGGTCATGCGGATGGCAAGGGGGAGATTGGTATGTTCTTCTTCATCCCACTCTTCCAGCCATTCGATTTCATTGGCTTCAATCTGGTCGGCATATTGAAACGTTATGTGAGAAACATTCTGAGCGATGACTTCTGTCTGGGTCACAGCGCTTGGTTCATCCTCTTCCCAGGGCAGGATGGGATAATTTGAATAGACTGCAATAAGTTTTTCATCTTCAACCTTGAATCTGATGAAAGTCAATGCACTGGGATCGTTACTGTAAACCCGCCGCAAAGTGGTAAGCAGCAATTCATCGTTTTTGCCTTCAAAAACATAGCGCGATTCGTTGTTTTCATCCTTCCATTTGAAGGGAACCATATTGACAAGGGCAGAATCCCAGACGCGGTCAATGGCCATTCGTTCTTTCAGTTTGGCGACAGCTTCGTTGGAACGGCGGTAACCGTTGTAGAAAGATGAACCGGCAGTACCGATAACAAGTGCAACCACCATCATCACAAGCATGGCACAAACCAGTTCCACAAGAGTAAAAGCGTTTCTACGGATCATAACACATTTACTCCTCAGACTCAAAATTGATACGGTCGATCTTCACCCGGTCAACGATTTTGTTATCTCTGGTGCGGACCAACTCCACAGTGATGCACTTCAAAGGTGCGGCATCATCAATTTCTGTGAACTCCTCGGGGAGTCCCTCAGCATCATCCACCGCACACTGGACCATATATCCGTCATAGGGGAAGAAGTCATTGGGCACGCTCAGATTCTCATCATCAAAAAGCATGACATATTCAACAGCCTGGATCATCTTGTGGGTATTTTCCCATTTTTCAACGGCCCGTGCGACTTTGACCTGAGCATTCATCGCCAGACTGAGCAATCCTGAAAGGCTGAGTCCCAATATGGCAAGAGCAGCAACGACTTCAACCAATGTAAAAAATCTTTTCAATTGGAAAGCTCCCCGTCGATCAGCACTCTGCCTGTAAGTTTGGAAATATGGAACACTTTCTGCATTCCCCCCAGTTTGAGAACCAGTTTCTGGCTGCCGGAAGCGCCTCCGTCGGGAAAGAACCTGAAAATTTCCAGTTCTTCGCCGTTATGGAGCTGTCCTTCAATGCCCTCGGCAGTTTCAAATGTGAAACTTTTGTCCAGTTTCAAATCAAGCTGCGGCAGGGGAGGAGCATCTGAATCTGCCTCTTTTTTCTGAGAAAGATACTTCCCTGATTGATCACCGGGGACGATATTTTCCTCCTCCTCTTCTTCAGAAACAGCCACAGCATAAAAGCGTCCGGCTTCGGGATTGAACTTCAGCACCCAATCCCGCCCCTCTTCAGCAGCACGAAACCTGACCCGGGCGCAGAAAGCGGAAATTTCATGGACTGTCCGCTCCATCTTCTGCGCCGGGGATTCGCCGCGCAAAGAGGCCACAGCAACAGCCAGAGTCAAGGTGACAATGGCAATGGCTACGACCAACTCAACGAGGGTGAATTTTCTTCTCCGGAGCATTTCCCCGGAGAAATCAGCATCAATCATAACTGGTCACATCAGCATTATCGCCGGTGCCGCCGGGCTGTCCGTCGGCGCCGTAGCTGGTGATCTCATATTCGCGATTTTCTTCGCCGGGGGAGGCGTAGACATACTCACGGCCCCAGGGATCCTTCGGAATCTTGGCAGGCTTGAGATAGGGACCGTTCCATTTTTCATCACCGTCGGGATTCTCAATAAGGGCATTGAGTCCGGCGTTGGTGTCAGGATAGCCGCCCATATCAAGACGGTAGCCGGTCAGAGCGTCTTCCAGAAGTTTGATCTGGGTCTTGGCGGCACCGATATTGGCACGCTTGACGTAGTTCATATAAAGCGGTGTGGCGATAGACGCCAGAGTGACCAGAATGATGATCACGACCACGACTTCAATGAGGGTGAAATTTTTTCTGCGGAATTTTTGACTCTTTTTCATAATGAAGGTCCTCCTTGACTTATAGAGTTGATTTCCATCATAGCTACAAAAATTGAAACAACAACGATCAATACCACCACTGCCAGAAAAACGATAACGGCGGGTTCAAAAAGGCTCAGAAGCCGTTTGATCTTCAACTTGGTATCGCTTTCAAGATTGCTTGCGATCTTTTCCAGCATGGGTCCCACATTTCCGGACTCCTCGCCCACCCGGAGCATGGGAGTCATGCCAGAGGGCACATAGGGATTGCCCGCAAGAGCGGCAGAGAGCTTGTCACCGCCCTTGAGCTTGCGGTCAATGGAAGAAAAAGCCTTGGCGATCACAGGATTGGAAATGATCCTGCCCGAAATGCGGACAGTCCGGATTATTTCCACATGATTGCCGATAAGAATGGAAAGTGTGCGGACATATTTGCACATTTCAAGATCAATGATGATGCGTCCGAAAAGAGGGAGCCGTATCACCTGCCCGGCAATCTTGAACTTGAGTTCCTCTTCGCCGATGATCTTTTTCAAAGCATACCAGAAGCCGATACACCCCAGAGGAAGCATCCACCAGGCATATTTGGCAAATTCACTGACTCCGAGCAGAAACTGCATGGAGGGGGGCTGCTCCCGCCCCATATCGGTGAAAATATTGGCAAAGCGGGGGACAAAGACGGTAAAAAGCAGCACCGTCACCAGCAAAGTGATGGCCATAATGGCCGAAGGGTAAACAGAACTGGAAATAATGAAGTCCTTGAGTTCCTTGCTTTCGCCCATGAACTTGTGCAGTTCTCTGACCACTTCAGGGAGACATCCTGTTTCCTCGCCGCTCTCAATAAGGTTGGCGTAGTAAGGGGGAAAGAGTGCACCGTGGGATCGGACGATCTCAGAAAACTTCTTACCTTCATGGAGCGCCTGACGCATGGAGTTCACAAAATCCCTCTGCTCTTTCTCGTGAGCGCTTTCGGCAATAATGCTCAGAGCGCGTTCCAGAGGAATATAGGAATCCAGAAGCGGCGCCAGCTCTCTTGTAAATTCAAAAGTATTGACTTTGCTGCGCTTCAGGGAAAAGCGCGCTTTTTCCGCCGTTCCCTCACCCAGAAGTTTGATGGGGATGATCCCCCGCACCCGGAGCTTCTCTCTTGCTTCCTTTTCGCTGTCAGCTTCAATAAGGATCTCACGGGGTTTCTCGCCGCGGGCTGCGCCTGTGTACTTGTAAAGTGCCATTGATATCAAACCTCAGCAGTGGATCTGCCCAATTCTTCAGCGGTGGTGATACCTGCCTTGACTTTGGCTTCGCCATCCTGTTTCAAAGTGATCATACCGTGTTTGACGGCGATCTGTTCAAGTTCAGCGCTTGAAGCGTCCCGGGTAACGGCGGTGCGGATCTCATCGTTGAGGATCAGCAATTCAAAAATACCGCAACGTCCCTTGAAACCGGTACCGTTGCAGCGGCGGCACTTGACGCCGTTGACAGTGCCTTTGGAGTGGCACTCCGGGCAGATCTTGCGGACAAGACGCTGTGAAAGGACTCCGAAGAGAGCTGAAGAAACAAGGAAGTTTTCAACCCCCATATCCAGAAGACGGGTCACAGCACCCACAGCGTCGTTGGTATGGAGCGTACTCAGCACCAGGTGACCGGTCAGAGCTGCGTTGATGGCAATATCCGCCGTTTCACGGTCACGGATCTCACCCACCAGGATCACATCAGGGTCCTGACGCACGATACTGCGGAGTCCGGCGGCAAAGGTGACGCCGATCTTGTGGTTGACCTGCACCTGGCAGAGACCGGGGGTCTTGTACTCCACAGGATCCTCAATGGTAATGATCTTCTTTTTACTGTCATTAAGCTGATTGATAACGCTGTAAAGAGTTGTGGTCTTACCGCTTCCGGTGGGCCCCACAACAAGGATGATACCGTGAGGGATCTGGATGAGTTTTTCAAACTGGGCAAGGTGTTCGGCAGACATACCGAGCGTTCTGAGATCAAAGCTCAGCGCTCCCTGATCCAGCAGACGCAGCACGATACTTTCACCGGTGAGGATGGGAATGGTGCTGATACGCATATCCAGCTCAGTCCGTCCCAGTTTTACATTGGTACGGCCGTCCTGAGGCAGACGGCTTTCAGCGATATTCAAACCGCCGAGAAGTTTGATGCGGGAGGCAATAGCCGGGAACTCCTTCAAAGGAGCTGTCAATATCTCTGTCAGCACGCCGTCAACACGGCATCTGACAGCCACATTTTCCTCGCCGGGTTCCACATGGATATCACTTGCTCCAAGCTCGATGGCCTGAGTAAAGATATCATTGACCAGACGGACGATCCTCGCTTCACCTGCCATGGAACGCAGTGTGTTTTCATCTTCAGCCTCAATGGGGCCCTCTTCCTCGCCGCTGGACTGGACTTTGCTCAGCAGACGCTCAAGAAAGGGTCTCCGACAGAAAACAGGGATGATACCTCTCTTCCATGTCCGGGAAAGATTGAACTCCAGCTCTTCAGCGCTGTAAGGATCAACGACAAGAAGTTTGACCGTATTTTCATCCCACTCAAGGGGCAGACAGCACTTGGCATTGAGAAAAGCCATAGAGGCTTCAGAGAAAAGTTCCGGTGTCCCGATCTCATCCTCATCCATCTCTTCAACGCCGCAGAACTTTGAATAGAGTTGAAGCAGTTCGCTTTCGCTCAGCTTCCCCTCTTCAAGAAGTTTCCGGTCAGCCGCTGCGGGATCGCTCCGGTCAACTCCGGGGAAACGGCGGAGCATTTCCTCATCCAGACGCGCCAGAGCAACAGCGTAGTCTATGGTATTGCTGCTCATTCCAGCCAGAACTCCGATTTGGTGAAGATGCCGGGCTTGCTCTTTTCAGCGTCGGGACGGTCACCCAGCTGACTGTCATACTTGTTGAGAGCCTTGATGGCATCATTGTAACGCTTGATCATATCTTCAATGGGACTCTTCTCATTGACGATGTATCCGGTGATAAGCACAAGGATCTCGCTGCGTTCAACGCTTGCGTTGGTGGAGCCGAAAAGGCGGTTGAGAACAGGGATCTTGTTGATGATGGGCAGAGAGTCAAGGGTATCATTGGATCTTTCCTGGATCAATCCGCCGATGATCATGGTCTGACCGTTGGCAATGGTCATGGTGGACTCCACTTTACGGGTTGAAATGGAGGGGGACTGGATGGGATCGGTTGAAGCGGGATCCACCTTGGCAGAGATCTCCTGAGAAACATTCAGTGCGATAAGATCGGTACTGGTGATCTGAGGAGTGACCTCAAGGATCACACCCACATCTTTGTACTGATAGTTCTGGGTCACATTGGTGTTGGATTCACTGTTGGAAATACCCTGAGTCAGAATGGGGATAGAGCTGCCCACCTGCATATTGGCTTTGTTGTGACTGGTCACCAGAAGCTGAGGACTGGAAATGACCTTGACCTTGCCGTTTCCGGCAAGAGCACGGATATAACCGAAACGCTTCTGGGGATTGTCGGGATCAGCGATAACAAAGGTTCCGCCGGTCTGACGGTCATTGCCGGTCCGGAAAGTGGTGGTGGTCGCGGCGGCTCCGGCAGCGTTGGTCGCAGCCTGAGAGATGAAGGGATTGAGTCCGGTTCCGGAACCGGAATACTGATTGCCGAAAAGAACCACAGCATCACTGCCTGATTTGAATCCGGAAAACTCAAGTCCGAACTGAGTGGACTCAGTCAGAGTGACTTCAACCACCATGACCTGAAGCAGCACCTGAGCGGGAACCACATCCAGTTTGTCAAGAAGAGCCTTGATAGCGGCGTAGGTGCGGGGCACAGTACGGAAGACCAGACGGTTGAGCACCCCGTCGGAGTGGACTCTCACCTGCTGATCAAAGATGTTTGAACTTTTGTCGCTGAGAGTGTTGGCAATGATATTGGCTCTTGACATCACCTGATTGCGCTGAGCGTTGTTGGCAGTGTTGCGGTTGACGCTGCTGGAGTTGATGGACTGAGTCCGGATGTTTCCGGTGTTGGTGTCCATTGAGAGGTTCACACCGGTGGTGTTGAAAATCACTGAAAGAGCATACGCCAGCTGTTCGGCGCGGTTGTGGCGCACTTTGTAGACGAAAATACGCTCCTGATCGTTGTTGTCAGAACTGTCAAGCATGGTGACCCATTCACGGATAAGATCAATAGCCTCCTGGGTTGCCGCAGAGGCGACCACCACATCCAGACGGTCAACAGCGGACATTCTCACGGAACCGGGAAGTTCGTTGCGGTCATTGGTTTTGAAAACATTAAATCCGAGAACGGGCAGGATCTCCTGCATTTCCATAACCACTTTGCTGGGCAGCACATTGTTGCAGGGGATAACCACCCGGGGCCATGTCCGCCTGCCGTTGCGGTCAATAAGATCAAGGAGCTGCTTGGCTTTGGCAATACTGGGACGCAGATCGCAGACCAGAACAGCATTGGGACGGGTCAGATCAACAATAGAGGCGTCACGGCTCATAAAAGGTCTGAGCTGATTCACAGCCTCACGCCCGGTAGCAGTGGTCAAGGGATAGTAAAGGATCTCACTTTCAGGGGCAGTTCCGATCTTGTGATCGGCCTCTTTGGCAAATTTGCCGGAACCGACGATACGCAAAATTGAATCCTCAACCTTGATCCCGGCGCCTGAAAGATGGACCATGCGCTCAAAAGTGTTCCACAGTTCCCGGCGTGTCATGTTGGAGTTCAAGTTCAAAGTGACCACGCCCCGCAGGTCATTGTCAGCGATGAAGTTGAAGTTCAGCACATCTGCAAAAGCAGAAAGCACATCCAGCAGCGGAGCACTGTTGAAAACCAGAGAAACGGGGATCTCCTCATCGCCGTTGAGGGCGATAAAGTCATCATAAAAGCGGGGGGCATTGGCAGTGGAGCCCCCAGGGATGATCCGGGATTTGGGAATAGGCTTCTTTTCCAGCTTATTGACCTTATCTTTACTCACAGGATGGGGATAAGGGGCTTTAGCCTCCACCTGTTCATCGCGCAGCTGTTCTTTTTTATCTTTATGGGGCTCGGCCTCTTCCCGTCTCAGAAATTGAAAACGATCCTCCTCCTTTGAATCCTCGTCAAACTCATCGTTCCCAGATTGGCAACCGAATGAAAGAACCAGCATCAGAGCGGTACTTCCCCACAAGATTTTCTCCACAAATTTTTTCATTGCTTTTTCCTGCTGTATATTAATATTGAAAACAATTTTACCGTCTGCCGCCGCCGCGGCCGCCATTACCGCCGCCGCGGTTCATATTGTTATTGAGATTCTGCATGGCGCGGTTCATTCCCCAGGACATGCGCTGCATCATCTGCATCATCTGCCGTTGAGCATTAAGAGAATTCTGCATAAATTGCTGTCCGGCGCTCATGCGGCGGTAAGTGCTGCGCCTGACCTGATTCTTGGAGGGATCCTCAAGAACCAGTTCGGTTTTGGTGCCGCCGCGGCTGAGGATCACCTTGAAACGCTGCACTTCCACAAGGGTATGTCCGCTTGAAAGGGTTTCTCCGACCTTGACATACTGCTTGGTGCCGATGGTTGCAGAATCACCATCCTCAGTCTCTCCGGACATCTGACGGAACATGGAGGTAAAACGCATACGTCTGTCCTGTCCGGACATCATACCGCCTCTGCCCTCAGAGCGTCCTGAATTGATTCTGGGACCGGTCATATTACCGCCGGCATTCGCATTTTGAGCATTCTGAAGAGCGCCGGGCATCCCACCCATACCGGGCATACCGGGCATACCGGGCATACCGAACATGCCGCCGCCCATCTGCATAAAACGGTTCGGATTGACAGCCCCGCGGACGCGGATGATCGCACCCTCGCTCTTACCGATCTTGAAAGTGCCGACAAGGGAGAGCTGGACTCTGCGGTTATGACCTCTGGCGCCGGTATTGGGGCTGCGGTCGGGGTTGAGAATATTGGCAGAAACGATCTTCTGCACCTTCTGTTCTGTTGTCAGAACCTGAGTTGTGATTTGAGATTCACTTCCGGCATCGGGAAGTACTTTCTTGACCCTTTTTACAGGAACGACCTGTTCTTCTCTTGAAACATTCTTCAAGTTGCTGACAAAAGCAAAACAGACACCGCCTGCCAGCAGACAGTTAAGGAGTATCAAGGGACTTTTCATTTGACGGCTCCTTTCTTTTGGGGAGCGGCTGCAGTTTTATTCAAGTAAGCGGCATTGATGGGACCATCATAGCCGATCACCCTGATCACACCGTTGAACATGACATTAACAGTATTCTGATCCAGAACCGCCTGAGCACGGGCAGCCGCAAGATTGGTGTTGCCGGCATGCATATTGCGGCGGCGGAAATCAGGACGCAGATCCAGACGCCGCCAACTGAGTTTGGGCTGGCATTCGGCGATGGCTGCAATAAATTTCACCACCTCTTCGTAGGTCGCTCCCATGGTGATATCGATTTCGGCAAAGAAGAAATCCTCATTGATGCGGTTGGTTCTGACGGTTCCCAGACTGTTGGGTCTGAGTTCAAGTTTGGTTGCCGTATCAGAAACGATGCGGCGCAATCTGGTTTCAACCAGCCCATGTTCACTTTCGCGCCATGCGCTCCGGATCTTGGCGTTGTACTTTTCTCTGAGCTGAAGATACTCTT
>JAGBWB010000360.1 GCA_017629975.1 Lentisphaeria bacterium | reverse complement strand
TTCAGCCGGAAAGAGATCGCTTCATGAGTAGCTGAGCTGGGGCGCGAGATCAGCAGAGATTACGCCGGAAAACCGCTGACGGTTGTGGTACTCATGACTGGCGGAATGATTTTCGGCGCAGATCTTGTCCGGGAAATGGATATCCCCCTTTGGATCGACTCTGTTTCAGTATCGAGCTATCACGGTCACGAAAGTTCAGGAGAACTTGTTTTCCGTTCTGAGCTGAAGATGGATGTCAGAGACCGCCATGTTTTGCTGGTAGATGAGGTCTTTGATACAGGTTTTACCCTTTCTGAGCTGCGCCGCTATATGGAGTCAAAAGGCGCTCTCAGCGTCCGTGCTGCGGTGGCCGCAGTCAAAGATATTCCCCGGAAACAGGGAGTTATGCTGCCTGAGTATTGCGCCTTTCACGCCCCCGATCGCTATTTGATAGGATATGGATTGGACAGTCATGAAGATGGTCGTCAATTCCCTTTCATCGGCGTTGTGTAAAGGAGTACTCCTTCTTTGGGCGCTTTTTGCTGTTGTTTCGGCCGGAGAAATCGAATCCGGGATGCAGTTGCCTGTCTTTGAAAGACCTGATGTTTTTTCCCGGGTCATGCAGACGCTTCCGCCGGGAAAATATGAAACTTCCGCTCCTTTGCAGAGAACTTTTTCAGTCCGTCACCCCATTGCCTACTATGGGCGTTTTGCCCCGTTGAAGAGCGGCGGTTTTGCAAGTCCGGATATATCGGTTGACCGAGAAGGAAATCCCTTTTTTCTTGCGCCCTCCTTTCAGTGGCAGATTCCCCTTGCCGCTGTGCTGATAGCAGCTCTTTCTGTACTGATTTTCCTTTTTGTAAGAGGGAAAAGGGCAGGGGAAATTGAAAATGATTCTGTGAAAGAGTCTTTTTTCTTTATTATGACTGCTGTGCTGGTCAGACAGATCCTTATTTTGCTTGAAACCTCTTTCTGGGGGAATGCTCTTCCCTGTGCCGCCGATGAGCCGGGATATTTCAAAGTAGCATACGATGTGCTGCACGGTTCATTCAAGGGACCGTGGAACTTTACGGCAGGATTGGGGATTTTTTATCTGCCCTTTATTCTTCTTACAGGTGCGAAACAATATTATGATATTGCCGTGATTTTCAGTTACATTGATGCGCTGGTGATCGTTCCTTGCGGGATCGCAGCGGCTTTTCCGGTTTTAAAAAACTTCGGCGTAAAAAAATATGCCGCCTTTGCCGCAGTGCTGATCTGGGCGCTTTATCCGTTCTTCATCTATCACGCGGAACTGTGGGATGCCAAAATATTCAAGCCCCTTGCGGCGCTGCCCTGTTTCCTTGACGGGGTTCCGGATTGGTGGCGGTTTTATGGGGTCTGCATCAATGCCGGATTCAATGCCATGAGCGATGCACCGGGATTAACGGCGGTCTTCTGTACTCTGCTTCTGGCTCAAAAACTTGCTGTCAAAAGGCTGAATATGTTTCTTGTGGGAGCGGCATTCGGATTCTGCTGTCTGATCCGGATCAATTACATCTTTTTTGCTCCGGTCCTTGCATTTATCTGTTTTTTCAAAGCCCCCCTTGATAATAAAACGGAACTTCTCAAACTTGTTGCTGCCGCAGGTGCCGGTTTTCTGGCTCTTTTCGGATGGCAGCTGCTTATCAATCAATATCAATTCGGGAATATTCTGGTTTTCGGCTATTCTCTGCACTACCTTGATTTTCCGCCGGAAAAGCGTCCGGATACAGGATTCAACTGGAGTACTCTTCTTGAATGGCAGAATATCCGTTTCCTTGTGGGAGCCAACAAGTTTCTTATGACAGGCGGTATCGCCGGACTCTGTTTCCTCAGGGAACGCCGTCTCAGGATCGCTTTGACTTTGACTGCGGTTCCCCTGATCCTGTTTTTTTTCGGATACACCCACACATACTGTGATGCAAGGCGTTTCATAATGATGGCTTTCCCTGTTTTTATTGCCGCATTCTGCTGCGGAATAGCAAATCTCTCTGCTCTTGACGGCAGCGGCTGGCGAAAATACCTCCCCGTCGGGATCATCCCTGTGATGGCAGTGCTGTGGCTTATGCCTGCTGAAATTTTTGCAATTTGTCTGTGTTTGCTTCTATTGCGGAGCGTTTTTGACTTGCAACAGGAACTTAGAAGAGGTATATTAATAAAATGAATTACGCAGATATAATCAACGTTACCGAAAATTCGGCTCTTTTCAGTTATGAACTGGATAGTGCCGGCTTTGCTGTGCTCAGTATAGATGGCAGGGAATACAAGTCTGTTGAAGCTGTCGGTACCGGGCGTTTTGCGGTCAGCGGTCTGGAGGCGGATCACACCTATTGTGCAGAGCTTTCCGGTGTCAAACTTGAATTTACAACACTGCCTGCGCCCGAAGGCGAAGAATTGGGACGCTTTGCATTGATCAGCGATCCCCACGTCTCTTTGAAAGATGAAAACCGCAAAGGCCGCTTTTTTGTGGAATCCGGCGCCCTTATGCGCGAAGCACTTGAAAAAGCCGCCGCACTGGGAGCTGAGTTTGCTGTTATCCCCGGAGATGTCACCAATGCCGGGACTCCGGAAGAGTACGCTTACTGCAAAAAAATTCTGGACACTTCTCCTCTGCCTCTGCGTCTTTTGCCGGGAAATCATGACCACCCGGAGCAGGGAGAATGGGAAAAGTGTTTCGGCGAAAGACGGTGGTGCTTTCAGAAATACGGATATACATGGATCGGTATTGATTCATCAAGCGCGTCTCTGACTTCAGAAGATGCCGCTGTCATAAGAAAACATCTTGATGCGGGCGAAAAACTCATCATTTGCAGCCACTACCATTTTTTCTCCCCTCCCAGGATCAACCATAAACCCGGAACCGGACTCCGGAATCTTCAGGAGCATCAGGAGCTCATGGAGATTTTGCAGAAACAGCACGGCATGATCTATGCCGGTCACCAGAATATTTGCAGCTGTGCCGGATTCGGAAACATATTTCAGCTTAACTTGCCCCAGCCGCCCCAGTTCCCCTGTGAGTGGATCCTTGTGAGAGTTTTTGCCAATGGGTTCTATCATCAGGCGATCCCTGTGAACAGCGAAGTTCTGCGGCAGTGGTCCCGGCGCAGCAGTGACGCTGCAGCTGTTTTTTACAATGAAAGACAGTGGAAAAGCGAATACCGTCTGCAAAGTTTCGATCAATCAAATTTCATTTGGAAAGGTGAAAATAAATGAATACAATAGACCAGGTCAGTTTAAGTACCAGTGTTTTCGGTTCTGATGAGGGCGAAGGCCGCTCTCTCGGGCGCTTCCTTGAGTTGGCTCAGAATGCCGGATACTCAATGGTTGAACTTTCCCGCCGCCAGAAAAAAGGGGAAGTGGAAGTGATCCGCAAGTCAGGCATTAAAGTCTGGTCCATTCACGGCATTTACTGCGGTCCTCTTTCCGGCACAGAAGCTGATATTCAGAAAAGCATTGACGCCGCCTGCGCCCGGGTTGAAGCTTTGGCTGAATTTGCGCCCTGTCCTGTGGTGGAACACTATCTTGACAGGTTCAATGATCCTGCCTACGGTAAAGTTTTCCGTAAGGCAGTTGAAAAACTTTATGACCTTTATTCA
>JAGBWB010000359.1 GCA_017629975.1 Lentisphaeria bacterium | reverse complement strand
GTTGTTATTGCCATCATCGCCATTCTTGCCGCCATGCTGCTGCCCGCCTTGCAGCAGGCAAGAGAACGGGGGCGTTCTGCCAAGTGTATCAGCAATATGAAGCAGGTGGCTTACAGTTTTTCTGCTTATGCCGATGAACATAAGAGTTACATCCCTCCCTATCAGAACGGCACAACAGTCACCAGTGATGGCAAAGTCAAGGGTGCCGGAAAAAGCTGGTACAGCGCCACAAAATCAAAAGGTCTTCTGGCGCCCTATGTCGGCATGGAAACACCAAGCGATTGTGCTTTCGCGGGTTACGCGCACTCAACAGCACGGACCGGCAACGCTCTTGTGCGTCATAAACTCTCCTGTCCCTCCAAAGATGTCAACAAAGAATGGGTTTCCGGGGGCAACGGCATTCCAGGGATCGCTATCTCATATTATCTGTCCTGGTATGTGGCTAACATAGGTGTTTCCGGAAAAACTCAGCCTTCCATGATTACCCGCGCCCGTTATCCCTCCCGCGGGGCGGTGACTCTGGAAAAGTACAAAACGGGCTACGTCACCCGTTACGATCACAATATCCTGACAGGGGGCAATGCCACCTATGCGGCAGACTATCCCCATAATGACCGCACCTCTGTTGTTTTTCTTGACTGGCACGTTGAGCAGCTGAAAAGAAGCAAGATCCCGGATCAAAAACTGCGGTCCAGCGGCGCCCTGGAAGCTGCCGACACAACATTCTGGAATCCTTTCCGCGCCAATCCCAATAATGAGTGGTGATCTTCTTTTTTGCCAGAGACCTTTCTGCAAGTTGAGCGGAAAGGTCTTTTTTTGTGCAAAAAAATACCGGGCAAGGAACTTTTCCTTGTCCGGCATATTGAAAGTGCGGAACTCTTACTTGGAAAGCAGTGAGGCACTGGCTTCGTCAAGGAAGGTGGCGCAGCAGGGATGGTTCTGCAGAATGGAGCAGGGGCAGGTGTTGGTCACAGGACCTTCCAGCATACCCTTGATAGCCTGAGCTTTGCGTTCATCGGGAACAACGTTGACGATGACTTTGCTCTTGAAGATCTGGGGAACGCTCATGCTGAAAGCATGGGTGGGCACAGCGTCAAAGGTGGGGAACCAGCCTTCGCCCAGCTGCTGACGGCGGCAGGCGTCATCCAGTTTGACCACGAGGAAAGCCTCGTCGGTGTCAAAGTCAGCCGGGGGATCGTTGAAAGCGATGTGGCCGTTTTCGCCGACGCCGATGAAAGCGATGTCAACGGGGTGTTCAGCCATGATTTTTTTCATATCGGCGCAGAAAGCGGCGGGATCGTCGGTGTCGCCGTTGACGAAGAAGACTTCAGCCAGCTTGCAGGGCAGCTTGTCAATGAAGTTCTCGCGCAGGTTGAGACGGAATCCGGCTTTGTGTCCGGCGGGGAGACCGATGTACTCATCCAGGTGGAAGAGGGTGACTTTGGACCAGTCGATGCCGGGTTCCTTGACCAGGAAGCTCATCATTTCAAACTGGCTGGGGGCGGTAGCGGCGATCATGTTGGCGCTGCCCTTTTCAGCGATGACTTTGCGGAGGACCTCAGCACCGTAAGCGGCTGCGGCTTTGCTCATTTCAGTCTTGTTCTTGAGGATCTTGACATCCATTTTAGCACCTTTTTCTTTATATGTGGTTAAAACAGCTGCTGAAACTCCGAGTCAGCAGTTCTCTTATATAATATAGAATATACACCGGAATGCACTCTTTTGCAAGCTGCTCTCACAGGATAAAACAGTTTATCTTGGTATTCTCCGGGAAAAAATCAAAAAAAATTGAAAAATCAGCTTGACAAATGCGAAAATCGGTGGTATATTATGAATACAGTGTTCGGGATATAGCGCAGCCTGGTCTAGCGCGTTTGACTGGGGGTCAAAAGGTCCGGAGTTCAAATCTCCGTATCCCGACCATTTTTTTTGCCTTGATTCCAAGGCAAAAAAAACATGAAGCCGTCAGGCTGCGCTTCATATTTTGCGGCAGCGCCGCAAAATGCTTCATAAAAAAAACTGACGATGAAGCATTGTTTCCGTCTTCATTTCATTACGCCGCGACAAGCCATTTCATTCCGATATAAAGCACTTCGCTATCGCTCCGTGTGACCTGTCATCCATAGCACTTTGTGCGACGGATGATGAGAAAATGAAAAATGAGAGTTTATCCGGTTGTAATACAACGCTATCCGCACTATATTATGACCTGCAATCCAGTCCTTTATGGCTGGATTTTTTTTGTGTCTTGATTTTACCCAATGAATGACAGGCACTTATAGCGTAAACGCTCCCAAACAGAGAACAAATAGAACTTGCACAGTTTGCCCCCTTTGCGGCCTTGGTCGGCTACGATGATGCCGTAGCTGAAACCGCCCGACTGACAGAAAGCCGCCCCGAACTGGACGAGCAGGAGCAACGGGCAATCAATGAACGCTTGGCGTATATCGCCGATCATATCCACGAACAACCGGATGTTCGCATCAAATATTTTGTTCCGGATGAACACAAAAGCGGCGGAGCGATTGTGGAAGTTTCCGGCAAGGTCAAACAAATATCTGCCACAGACGGAACAATCGTTATGGCAGATGGTTACAAAATACGATTATCAGACATCACAGATTTGAGCTTTCAGGCTATCCTTTGATTTAAATTTGACTATTTTCGCTTTAGGAGTTTGCAATTTTCTTTTTGTATGATATATTAGAAATAATGTACTGTGGTGGGGGGCTCCATCGCATAACAAGGAAATTTGTCAACCTTTATATTTCAGCAAATGCTTCAAAATCGGCAGGCGAAGCTTTATTTTATGGG
>JAGBWB010000358.1 GCA_017629975.1 Lentisphaeria bacterium | reverse complement strand
GGATACCGTCCCAGTCGCTCAACGCCTTGCCCTCTTTGCGGCGGGCATCGGATTCAGCGGCAAGGCGGAGTATTTTTTCCGCATCGTACTTGATAAAGGTACCGATCTCACCGTCTTTTGCAGCGACGGCATCAAGACAGCGCTGACAGAGCTGGACCGAAGTGAGTCTGCCTGCTTTCAGTTCCTCAGCAAGTGCGTGGATCGTAAATGAAGTATTTGCCATGATGTTCAACTCTCCGATCCCGGCATGACCCGGGGGAGCCGGATCAGTTCGCCGCTGACCACGCCGGGGGCGTTGGCAAGCATGGTCTCTCTGGGGTAGGAGGGCTTCACCTCATCCTCGCGCCAGACGTTGGAGCAGACAGAAGCGTGAGCCGTGGGCTCAACGCCCTCCACATCCACCTCAGAGAGTTCAGCGATATAGTTGACGATATTGCCCAGATCGGCGCCGAAAGCCTCCTTCTGCTCAGGAGTCAGCTCAAGCCGGGCAAGATCAGCCACATAGTCGATGTCAAGTTTAACTTCAGCCATGATTATGCTTTTTCCAGCGTCAGAGTGCAGGTGACCAGATCGCAGACTTCAGCAGGTCCGAAGTACTGGATGGGACCGGGATAGATGTAGCTGGTTTCCACAGCCCAGGCTTCACGGTTGGCGGCGAAGGTCTTGAAGGGTTTGCCGTCAAGCTCCACCAGAGCCTTGCGGATCACGGGCTTGTCTTCACCGTGGCGGCGCTCGATGTTCATCATCATGGTGATGGGAATACCGCCGGCGATCCATTCGTCAGCGTTCTTGATGGTGTTGCGGACGCTTGACATGTAACCGGTCTTACCGGCACCGATGAGGGCGGCGGCGTTGTAACCCAGACTGTAGCAGTAGTCGGCGTCGTAGTTGGAGGGCGCAGCGCAGCGGCCTTCATAGCCGAAGAAGTGGGTCTGAGCGGCGAATTTGCCGGCATAGGTTCCGGCGGCTTTGCGCTCTTTCAGCTTCTTGCCCACCATTTCGGCGAGCATCTTTTCGGTTTCGATGAGGGAGACCTGAACGTTGCCGTGGGGGTCGCGGTCGTTGCAGAGCTGCTTGCGGATGCCGTCGGGCAGAGAGGCGAAGACTTTGGCGCTGCCGGCGGTGAGTTTGGCTTCAGCGAAAGCGACTTTGGCGGCGGCGTCAGCTTCGGCGATGGAGCTGTCAATGTGAGCGAAGATGTCGTTGAGTTCGGCGATGAGGACTTTGATCTCAGGGATGAATTCAACCAGACCTTCGGGGATCAGAGCGATACCGAAGTTCATCTTGTTGGCGGCGCGGGCGGCGACCACATCGGTGATGCCGGTGACGATTTCGTCAAGGGTCATCTTCTTTTCAGCCACTTCCTCAGAGATGATGGCGACGTTGGGCTGGGTCTGAAGGGCGCACTCAAGGGCGATGTGAGAAGCGGAACGGCCCATGAGTTTGATGAAGTGCCAGTATTTCTTGGCGGAGTTGGCGTCGCGGCCGATGTTGCCGATGAGTTCGGAGTAGACGCGGCAGGCGGTGTCGAAACCGAAAGAGGCTTCGATCCACTGGTTCTTGAGGTCGCCGTCAATGGTCTTGGGGCAGCCGATGACCTGGATGCCGATCTTGTTGGCTTTGAAATACTCAGCCAGCACGCAGGCGTTGGTGTTGGAGTCGTCGCCGCCGATGATGACCAGAGCGGTGATGCCCCGTTCTTCGCAGCTCTTGCGGGCGGCTTCAAACTGTTCGGGGGTTTCCAGCTTGGTACGGCCGGAACCGATGATGTCAAAACCGCCGGTGTTGCGGTAGGCGTCGATGATGTCAGAGGTCAGCTCCATGGCTTCATCTTTGACCAGACCGTCGGGTCCTTTGAGGAATCCGTAGAGTTTGGAGGCGGCGTTGAGGGATTTGATACCGTCAAAGAGACCGGCGATGACGTTGTGTCCGCCGGGAGCCTGTCCGCCTGAAAGGATCACACCCACGTTGAGAGCGGCACCGGCGGCGCCGGTTCCCTGGGCGAAGGTCAGCACGGGGCTGCCGAAGGTGTTGGGGAAGAGAGCCTTGATCTGCTCCACATTGTCAGCGGCGGTGGTGGGTTCACCGGCAGTCACAGCCACATTGGCGCCCTTGCGGAGCGCGGGGGGAAGTTTGGGGGCGTAGGCGGCCCGGACTTTCTGAAGAGGAGAGATAACTTTCATTTTTGAATCCTTTCTTTATAATTCAAGGTTGAAACAGTCATTTATATAAATATAGCACCGAAACGGTGATTTATCAAGTAACACAGGGGGCAAAAAAGTTCTTACTCCTGCGGCGTTTCTTTGGGTTTGCGGCTCCGGCGTCGGCGGGGTTTGCCGTTTGAGTTTTTGCCCCGGGGGGCGTGTTCAACAAGGGGGAGCGGCCACTCCCGGTCGGTCTGTTCGGGGTCGCCCCCGTCCACAGCGGCGCGGATGATCTTCAGCTCCCTTGCGTTGGGGTAGGAGCGGGAGGTGTAAAGTTCTCTGGGACACTTGCCCTGATCAAAGATCGCCTGAAGCGTCAGGATCTTTTCCGCCGACAAGTTGAGCCGGATCATCATGTGGAGCGGCAGAAAGATCTTTTCAAGGACCGCATTGGCGGCACCTCCGCACTTCCGGGAGGGAACGGGATCACCGGGGGCGATGCCCAGAGCCTCTTCCACAAAGGGGAGCGCCACACATGCCATGGCGAGAGAGACGCTGTTGCGGTAGCGTCCCTCATCCAGACGGCAGTTGCGTTCATAAAGGAGTTCAAGGGCGCGGTCCATGACGGGGGTATCCCAGCAGTGGTTGAGCTCCGGCAGAAAATACTCCAGAAGTCCGTAGTCGTGGAATGCCCTCAGATGACGGTCGCCGCAGCAGGAGCCGAAGATCTTTTCAAGCTCCAGCGCCAGCCGTGAGGGAGAAGCCAGTTTCAGCAGCTCCAGCCGGGCGAAAAGGGCGTTTTCAGTGGCGGAGTCAAGGGTGAAGTCAAACTGCCCCACAAGTTTCAGCGCCCGGAGCATACGCACCGGATCCTCTTCAAAGCGAAGCGCCGGTTCACCGATGGCGCGGACGGTGCGGGATTTGATATCCGCAAGACCCATGCCCGTGTGGTCATAGAGTTGACCGTCCACAGGGTCATAGAAGAGGGCGTTGACGGTGAAGTCCCGCCGCCAGGCATCTTCCACGGCGGTCCCCCAGGAGTTGTCGGAAAGGATCAGGTTCTCTGCCATCTCTTCCGTATCGCTCCCCTCTTTCGCCGGAGCCGCCGCCGTTTCAGCGGGTGCTTTTCTGAAAGTGCTGACTTCAAAAAGTTCCCCTTTGCAAGTCACATGGGTGAGGCGGAACCTTTTGCCGATGATCCGGGCGCTGCGGCGTCCGAACACCTGCCGCACCTCTTCCGGGGTGGCGGAGCAGCCGATATCAAAGTCTTTCGGGGTGCGCTCAAGGAGCAGATCCCGGATGGCGCCGCCCACGATGTAGGCCTCATACCCTGCGGTTTGCAAAGCGGTGACCACATGGCGGGCGCCGGGGGAAATGGGGAGATTGATCTTCATGGCTCGTCGTAATCCTCAAAAAGTTCAGAACTTCCGCTGGATGACTGTGTCCACGCACTCCAGTTCCGGATCAAGGAAGGGGTAATCCGCGTTGTAGTGGAGTCCCCGGCTCTCATGCCGGAGCAGGGAAGAGTCGATGATCAGCTCTGCCACCGTGGCGATGTTCCGCAATTCTATCAGGTCGGCGGTGACAGTGAAGTCCCAGTAATATTTTTCTATTTCCTTGCGGATCAGTTTGATCCGGTTCTTGGCGCGTTCAAGGCGCTTGTTGGTGCGGTAGATGCCCACATAGTCCCACATGAACCGGCGGATCTCATCCCAGTTGTGGGCGATAACCACCTGTTCGTCGGAGTCGATGGCGTTGCCGCTCCGCCAGTTGAGGGAGTCCGCCTTTGTGGGACGGCTCTCTTTGAAGCGTTCAAAGTTTTCGTTGATGCTCTTTGCGGCGAAACGGGAGACCACCAGCGCCTCAAGAAGACTGTTGGAGGCCAGACGGTTGGCGCCGTGGAGTCCTGTGCAGGCGGTTTCACCCACAGCATAAAGTCCCTCAATGCTTGAGGCGCCGTCAATGCCGGTTTTGATGCCGCCGCACATGAAGTGCGCCGCAGGAACAACAGGGATCAGATCCTTTGCCATGTTGACACCTGCTTCAAGACATTTGGCGAAAATGTTGGGGAACCGGCGTTTGAGCTCCTCTTCGGAGTGCATCCTGATATCCAGATAGACGCACTCTTCGCCGGTGCGCTTCATTTCGGAGTCAATGGCTCTTGCCACCACATCACGGGGCGCAAGGCTTTTCATGGGGTGGTATTTGTGCATGAACTCCACAGGTTCAGCGTTCTTGTTTTCCCGGCACTTCAGCACCGCCCCCTCGCCCCGGAGCGCCTCGCTGATGAGAAAGGAGCGGATCGTGGGGTGGTGGAGAATGGTGGGGTGGAACTGGACAAACTCCATGTTGGCGATCTCAGCTCCGGCGCGGTACGCCATGGCGATCCCTGAACCGCATGCCACATCGGGATTGCTGGTGTAAAGATAGACCTTCCCGGTGCCGCCGCAGGCGATGACCGTGGCGGGGGCAAGAAAGGTGATGATCTTGTTCTTTTCAATATCCAGCACATAGGCGCCGAAACAGCGGTTGGGGGATTTTTTATCATATCCGCAGCTGACCACAAGGTCAACGGCGATGTGGTTTTCAAGAATGGTGATATTGGGACGCGCTTTCACAGCCGCCACCATGACCCGTTCCAGTTCGGCACCGGTGATGTCGCCTGCGTGGAGCACCCGGCGTTTGTGGTGTCCCCCCTCTCTGCCCAGGTCAAATTCCCCTCTGGCATCGGTGTATCCCAGGTCGCCCCGGGTGGTGAATTTGGCGCCCAGGTCAATCAGTTCGGCGATGGCGGCGGGACCCTCTTCAACGATGGCGCGCACCACCTCTTCTTTGCAGAGTCCGGCGCCGGCGGTGAGGGTATCTTCCACATGTTCGTCAAAAGTATCCAGTCTGTCCATGACGCAGGCGACGCCTCCCTGAGCCAGACGGCTGTTGCATTCATCTATTTCCCGCTTGGTTATGACTGCCACGCTGCGTCCGGTCTTTGCCAGATGCAGAGCGCTTGAAAGTCCTGCCAGACCGCTGCCGATCACGATATGATCGTAATTTCTGATTTCACTGATTTCCATCTTAAAAATTCCTGAAATTTTCAATCTTTTTTGTACGAAAACTTCTTTTTCAGGTTGCAGAAAAAATGTTCACGCTGTAAATTACACCGTGAACACGTTTTTTTTAAACAAAAGGAACGATTATTTTGATGAGTTTTTTAAATAAAAGACAGACAGACGGGATGAAAAAACTTTTCAGAAGCAGAAAGGAGCTTCTCAAAGCTCTGCTTTTCAGCTTTTCAGGCGGAGTCCTTTTTGCGGCGGCGCTCCCTCCCCTCAACTGGTGGTGGGCGGGATTTTTTGCCCTTGCCCCCCTGGTCTGGTGCGCCGCCCGTATGGAGTGGAAACGCGCCGCTTTGTGCGGTTGGGTCTGGGGATTGGGATGGTCTCTCTTTGCCTTCCAGTTCCTGCGCGAGATCGAGTTCATCGTCCCTTATCTGCTGGCGCCTGTGATTTCGGTGTGGCCCGCTGTTGCGGCAGGACTCATCTCCGGAACCGGCAGAAGATTGCTTTACACGCCTGAGGGAATGGCTGAGGATTCGGAAAAACAGCCCTCCTACCTTTCAGAGCGTCTGCCCTGGTACAGGACGCTCCTTTTCATCTTCTGCGCCGCCGTGATCTACACCCTTGCGGAGTGGACCCGTTCAAGGCTTTTCACCTGGAACGATCTTTCTGTCACTCAGTGGCGGAATCTCCCTTTCATCCAGATCTGTTCTGTGACAGGCTCTTACGGCGTCCTTTTCCTCACTGCTCTGGGGGGCGCCGCATTGGGGAGCGTCACTTTGCGGTACGGCAGACACTGCCTTGCAGGAGTCCTGCTGCTGCTGCTGGGCAACTGGTTCTGGGGGTATCATCAGCTGAATAACGTTCCTTATGTCACGGACAGAGAGTGGAAGACCGCCCCTGTTCAGGGAGATCTTTCACAGCGGCGCCACGCCGGGGAAAAGGAGTTCAGAGAGGCTCTGGAAACCTATATAAAACTGAGTTATGACGCGGCAAAACTTGATCCTTCAGTCATCATCTGGCCCGAAAGCGCCATTCCCATGCCTTTGCGCTCCTCTCATCCTTTTGCTCTTGAGTATGCCGCCGCATTGAAAAAACTTATCGTTGACTGCCGCAAACCCATGCTGATCGGCGCTCTGGATTTTTCCCCGCCGCCGCACGGGAAAAAGGAGTACGGATTCACCAACAGCGCCCTTTACATTGACGGCAATTGTGTGCTGCGCTACAAGTACGACAAGATCCACCGGGTCCCCTACGGGGAGTACATCCCTTTCAGGCACCTTCTGCCTGAGTTCCTCATCCGCATGATCGACATGGGGAGAGATCTGACTTCAGGAACCAATATGGATACCCTTGATCTTCCCGGGGGCCCCAAAGTCAGCACCGCCATCTGCTACGAGGGCGTCTTCGGATATCTGACCCGGCAGTTTGCCTTCAAGGGCGCCGAGGTGCTGACGGTCCTTTCAAACGACGCCTGGTACCCCCGGAGCAGCGAACCTGAACAGCACCTTGCCAACGCCCTCATGCGCGCCATTGAAACCGGCGTCCCCATGCTCCGGTGCGGCAACAACGGAGGCACCGGGGTGGTGGATCCCCGGGGACGGCTTCTGGGATTCCTTGATGTGCCTGATCAGCCGGGGCGGCGTGAGATCAAAAGGGGGCGTGCCGCGGGGATCGTTACGGTCAGGTACAAGGCATCTCCTGAAAAGACTTTTTATGTCCGTCACGGTGAATGGTTTATACTCTTTCTGGGAGTTCTTTGGGCCGGACTTCTGGGAACGGCTCTGGTCACCCGTCTGCGCTACTGTCACAAGCTCCCGAAACCCAACTGGTTCCTGAAGGAGCGTTCCTGAAAACGCAAGCTCTCAAGAGAACAGTTGTTATCTAAAGAGGCAATTTCAAAACTCCTCAAAATTGTCAAAGCGCCCTCGCTTCGATCTGATAAAGGGAGCGTTTTCGGCTGTTACCTTGCAGGTAGCAGCCTCAAACTACCCTTTACAGCTCTTTGCGAATGACATCTTTGCCATTTT
>JAGBWB010000357.1 GCA_017629975.1 Lentisphaeria bacterium | reverse complement strand
TCAGCATCCAATAAAAGAGAATCTTCATACAGATCATTCTGGATCCTCACCAGAAATCGTTCAATACGCCTTTTTAATATATCTGAAACCTTTTCATGCATTGTTTTCTTCATCCTTTCTGTTATGTTCTGTACGCAAAAACGGGCTGCGTAACATATTTTTTTCTAAATTCTCAAAATCCCTGCAACTGTTCAAATGTAACGCTTGTTCTTACCAAGCCATATTTTACCCAATTTGCTATAGTTGTGCAGCTTCTGACTTTCGCAAAGATTCCTTGCAGGGGAATAATTTAATACATCTTATCAGTTTTTTCAACTCCTTATTTTGAAATTCTATTCATTTTGTTGTTCTCAACTTGCTCAGGACTCCAACGGAGCCGGGGACCTGATTGAACACCATCAATCCTGCAGAGAGCTCACGTTCAAGCCATTGGCAAAGCTGCCGCAACTGCGGTTCGGCGTTCTAAATTTCCATAATGCGCAAAAAGTTCATTCAGCATTGCAATATAAACTGGCGGATGAAGTTTATTTTGGAACTTGCAATCCCACAAATAAAGGTTATATTAAAGCAACGTGTTGGTGACACCTGTTTTTAGAAAAAGTTGTCCGGCCCAAAGGAGTGGATGCAGTAATTTTATTACGTGTCAGGTCTTTCCTTTTATTTTTTTGTGCGGTTACTGAAAAATAAAGGTCAGAGGCACTTTTGTCAAACAACTGTCCCATTACAAAATTTTGGACATCAACCGAAAATAAATCAAACTTCAACATAGATAAAAAATTAAAATCGGAAATCAAAATGAAAAATGTTTTGCTGCTGGGAGATTCTATCAGATTAGGATACTGTGCCTTTGTCAGAAAAGAACTTGAAAATACGGCCCAGGTTTTTTATCCGGAAGAAAATTGTCAGTTCACCCAGTACACTCTGGTGGCACTGCCCCGGTGGCTGAATGCAACAGGCATCCCGAAAGAAGAGATCGATCTTGTCCACTGGAACAATGGTCACTGGGATGCGGCACACTTCAATCAGGAAGATGTCTCTTTGAACTCCCCGGAACTCTACGGTGTCATGCTGGGCAGGATCTGCCGCAAGCTTCGTACCCTCTGTCCCAATGCAAAAATCATTTTTGCCCTTACGACTCCTGTTCATCCGGAGAATATTCCCATGGCAAATCCCCGGAGCAACAGTGAAATTGAAAAATATAACGCTGTTGCTGCAGAAGTTATGGAAAAATTTGACGTAAAGATCAATGACCTTTATTCACTGGCAAAGACAAATATTCCCTCTTCCCTTTATGCCGATTACTGTCATTTCAAAGAGGAGGGATATCAGATCCTGGGACGGCAGGTGATCCGGGTGATCCAGGAAAATCTCAACAATAACTGACTTTACCAGCCAAAGAGAGGAGAGAGTCTGACACAGCTCCTGCAGCAGCTGAATCCATCCGCTCAAGGTATGACCTTATTGGAAGCGCACTCCGGACAACCTGCCGTCAGAGACTCCTCCACTGGTAATGGCACTTATTGCACCGATATTGACGAATCACTTTCTTATCAATCAGAGGACCAACACTATCTCCGGCAACAGCACCTCCGGCAATTCAGAGAAAAGCTCCCATTTTTTTCAATTCACTTCTGACTTCTGTTCCTTCGATCAGATCCGTTCTACTATTTTTTCTGACCGCCAATGCCGCTGCCATACCGGCTGCCTGACCGATACTGCAGATGGATGGCATGATCCGGATGCTGCTGTGCAATGCGTGATCCACAGAAATCGCACGGCAGCCCATAAGCAAATTCGTGCATGATTCAGGGACAAGAGCACCGTACCGGATCTCATACCATTCATTTCTCGGCATCCGTACACAATAAGTTCCGGAACCGCTGGGATTATGGATGTCAATGGTATAATTGCATCTTGCTATTCCGTCAGAATATTTTGCACGATTATGAAAATCCTCCTCCGTCTGATAAACTTTTCCCAGGATCCGGCGGCTTTCACGCACCCCGACCGTTGAGGCAAGGGAATGTAAAGAAGCATTCTCAAAACCGGGAACTTGTTCACGGAAAAATTTGACCAATTCCCGGAGCTGACGGCGACCTTCGATTTCTGCTTCAGATAATTCAATGGCATCGACAGCACTCTTTTTGATGATCCTTGTGGTGTTGAAATGCAAGGTGTTTTCATCTATGGCCGTAAAATAAAGCACATCCTCACGGGGACAGTGAAGTGTCCCGGAACTTTTGGCTTTTTCATAAAGCACATTGATTTCCGCCCTGCTTGGAATCCGCTTCAGATCCACGTGGCTCAACTTGAAACAGGTGCTCATAGGCTGACATTCCCCGTCGCTGTTGCCCATTTCATATCTGCATCCGGCCAGGAAGGCCAGATCACCGTCTCCGGTGGAGTCGATAAAAATGCGGCTTTCCACGGCACACAGCCCGCTTTTTGTCTGAAAGAGAGCATAACGGAGCGTGCCTTCCTCTTTGATCACATCAGCAAGAAGATGGTGATAACGGATCATACAGTTGCTTTCCAGCACAAGATCTTCCATGGCAAGCATGGCAAACTCTTTTGAAAGAAGTGTACAGCCGTAAGAAGGATCAAAAGGGATCCGCTGTGATTCAGCCGGAGAATAATACTGCTGCATTTTTTCACACCAGTCAATGAAAACCGGCCGATCCATGGAACGCTTTTCAAAGTGATTGAACATAAAGGGGTTCACTTCACCGTGAAAAGCCATTCCCCCCAGGGCTCCGAAACGCTCCGCAAGAAGTGTCTTGCAGCCGCTGCGCCCTGCCATAACTGCTGCCCCGAGACCTCCGGGGCCGCCTCCGACCACAAGAACATCCACACTGTCAACAACAGGAATTCTTTTTTCTTTTCCGTAAATGATCTCTTTCATAACTGCTCCAGGATATTGAAATGATTTGTGCCGGTTCGGACAGAAAATTGCCGACCGTTGACTGTCAAAGTAAAAGGGCCATCGGAAACAATGCTCAATGCCCCATTTTCATATAAAAGATCTGCTGTCACATCTCCGAACTGATAAGCGTATACGCCGATTTTGCCGCAGATATGGTCCGGAATATCCCAGACAAGCAGTTTCTTGAAAGCATCTGCCGACCTTATGCCGATAACGTTTTCCAGAAAAAGAGAAATGGGAGCCAGTGCCGACCAGCCGCAGAAATCCTTGCGCACCACCTTGCGGGATGGATTGCAGGAATGGGAAGGTGCACAGCTGTTGGGGGCATAACACTCCCAAATAGTGTGAGGATCATAATTCTGATAAGTTCGGGACATATGCGATATGAGCTGCACTGCCAGAGAGTCTGCCAAATCCTTCATACCGTATTGTTCCAGAGCTTTGATGGTCATATACGCCGTAGGAACCCACATAGCCCCCCGCCAGTACAAGCCGTGTTCAGCATTGAAATCAGGATCATCTCTTGACAAAGTAACACAGGGGACGTACCCTCCGAATTTATGAGGATCGGTCAGTTTTTCTGCCATTTTCCGGGCTCTTTCTTCCGGAGCGGCTCCGGCAAGCAGGACCCAGTAAGAAGCAGGAGTCATCACCTTGACCTTTTCACCGGAAACAGCAGTGATATCATAATAAAATCCATCTTCTTCATCCCAGTAAAGCTCATTGATTTTCTTTTTCAGCACTTCATATTTTTCAAGCCAGCAGCTTTCCAGATCCCTTTCGTCTGCAAGGCGGGAAAGTTTTGCGATATAGAGTGCACTCAAGGCCTGCTGGGCAATGGCATCCACCCAGAGAATATGCTTATTGTCCGGACGGTTCACTTCTGTGGGAGCTGATTTTCTGCCCCTCGGGGTGTTATCCATACCGGAACGGCCCCCTTCCCAGAAATATCCGTTTTCATGTTTTTTCCAGCGGGATTGGGCACGCACCATAGGGAAAAGGGTTTCAACGTTC